>DAIUEA010000094.1:0-7083 GCA_036845365.1 Limnohabitans sp.
CTTCCAAGCTTCTGTAAAACTGAGCAAAAGAAGGATCTTTTCCAAACGAGTCTGAGTAAATTTTTGCTGCCTCCGCGTCCCCTTCACCTTTGATTTTTTGTGCCTCGCGGTAAGCATTTGCAATGGTGATCTCTCTTTGTCTGTCTGCGTCAGCGCGTATTTTCTCCCCCTCAGCGGCGCCCGTCGAGCGAAGCTCATTGGCGACCCGCTTTCTCTCAGCCTCCATTCGGCGGTACACCGACTCTGTGATGGCTTCGACATAGTCAGCTCGGTTAATTCTCACATCTACCACATCAATGCCCCAGGGCTTTTGACCTCGAACTTTTTCAAGTACTTCGCGTTTGACGTCAGTCATCAAGCCTTCTCTTTTAGTTGAGAGCAACTCGTTGACCGTCCTTTTGTTAATCTCCTCTTGAAATGCATTTCTGACCACTCTTGAGAGTTGTTGAGCCCCAGCCGATTCATCCAGTCCAACGTTTCTAATGTACTGAGAGGGCTCGGTTATTCTCCAGCGAACGTACCAATCGATGACCATTCTCTGCTTTTCAGCCGTTAACATTGGCTCCGTATCGGTACTGTCCAGAGTCAATAGACGTTTGTCAATGAACTTAACGTTTTCAAATGGAGGTGGAAATTTAAAGTTTAGTCCCGGCTCATTAATAACGCGCTTGATCTGACCCAAAGAGTAAACCACTCCGAACTGGCGTTGATCGACGACAAATACAGTTGAGCTGAATACGGCTATTGCCAAAATTGCAGAGGATATGTAAAAACCTAATTTATTCATTATGTTATCTCAGTAACTTGTTTCTTATCTAACGTCACGCTCACGACCACGCGAGTCGCGACCACGAAGATCACTGGAATTTTGGGCGGCGTTGGAACTCTCGTTCTCAGGGGCGCCGCTTTGAGACTGCGAATTTGTGTTACCCGTGTTGTTCCCCGCGTTAGGGGGAGCTGCGCCGCCCGATTGCCCAGCCAACTGCATTATTTTGTCAAGCGGTAAATACAAAAGGTTTGAGCCTTGATGGGAGTCGATCATGACCTTGGTGACGTTGGTGTAGATTTGCTGCATCGTATCAATGTACAAGCGGTCTCTGGTTACCTGAGGTGCCTTTTGGTATTCAGTTAACAAAGATTTAAAGCGCTGCGCATCACCCTCGGCTTGAGCAACTATTCGTGCCTTATAGGCATCGGCCTCTTGCTTTAACCTGGAGGCTGACCCGACAGCTCTTGGAACAACATCATTTGCATAGGCTTGAGCCTCGTTTTTGGCGCGCTCACGCTCTTGACCCGCTTTGAGTACGTCATCAAAAGCTGCCTGAACCTGTTCAGGGGGACGAACTCCGCCTTGTTGCAAATTAATCGCCACCACCTCGATGCCCACTTTGTAGCTATCTAAAATAGACTGCATGATTGCCCTTACACGGGGTGCAATTTGGTCTCGCTCCTCAGAGAGAGCGGAGTCCATGCGCATTTTACCAACCACCTCCCTAACGGCTGTCTCAGCCGCTTGGGATACAGCGTCCGTTGGATTTTTGCTCTCGAACAAATAGGCCCTGGCGTCTGTTAATCTGTACTGCACAGCGAACTTGATTTCTACAATGTTTTCATCTTCGGTCAACATTGCTGATTCACGCAGTCCAGTCGTCTTCATTACAGCATCTCTTCCGATGTCGATTGAGCGGATTTGTGTCACGTAGACAATCTCATGCCTTTGTAATGGGTAAGGAAATCTCCAATTAATACCTGCGCCAACAGTGGAGTGATAACCACCAAATTGAGTTATTACGGCTTGCTGACCCTCTTGGACTATGAAAAAGCCGGTTCCTAACCAAATGACAAAAATGACACCGGCGATGACTCCAGCGCCCAATTTAAAATTATTAAAATTTGGCAAAAATCCATTGGGACCTTTAGAGCCACCGTCACCACCGGAGCTACCAAATTGAGCAAAAAGTTTTCCGATCTTTTTGTTAAAGTCTTTCCATAACTCGTCTAAATCTGGGGGGCCTGAGGAGGAAGGCTTTGAACGAGGGGGATCTGGTTGATGAGGTTTTGCTCCTTCGTTTTCGCCGGACCCTTGTGACGAGGATTGGCCAGGTTTTGGGTCCGAGTTGTGTTCGGTGCTGTGAGCAGAGGACTCCTGCCCTCTTCCCCATCTGCCGTCATTGAGATTAAACATCCCAATAACTCTTTTTGCGAACAAATAAGTAAAGCGCAAAAAACCATTGACAAGTGCAACGATCAAAGCGCGAATGCGAGGTATTGTGAAGTTTAAGTTCATCTTATAGTTCAATCAAAAGCAAAAAAGTGCGAGTACGGAAATGACAAATAGGCATTCAAGTTGGATATTTTTTAACAGTAGTTGTGCAAACTAAGATTGTGAGGGCAAAGGTCGAAATACTTGTAACTCTTCAAAGCCCCCATTGTGCACAAATTATGCTCCTGACCCTGTTGGGAGGGGTGAATCAGCACACAAATGTTCGGGCAAACTAAAGTCCTCAGGCTTTTCGCCTTTCTCATCGCTCAAAATAGCTTCTGACAGCAGTGTCCTAAGCTTGGCTAAGCCTTCCCCAGTTTGAGCACTCAAAAATATTCTAATCAAGGGTTTCCCGTCGTAATCAAACAGATCTTGAGCTAAAAGAGGTTTTTGCTCCTCACCTAATGCATCTATTTTATTGAAAATCAACACTTGGGGTACTTCGGCCGCGTTAATTTCTTTTAACACTTTTCGCACCTCCTCAATTTGATCTAGGTATTGTGGGTGCGAGGCATCTACCACATGGAGTAAGAGATCTGCTTGTGAGGCTTCTTGCAAGGTGGCCTCAAATGCATCCACCAAGGTGTGAGGCAAATCTCTAATAAAACCCACTGTGTCTGAGATTGATGCATTTAGAGACTCACCAGTGATTGGGTGCGAGCCTAAGAACATGTGTCTGGTAGTTGTATCTAGAGTGGCAAATAGCTGATCGGCAGCGTAAGCCTTGGCTTTTACTAAGGAGTTAAAGAGGGTAGACTTTCCCGCATTCGTGTACCCAACCAAAGAGACTTTGAATACCTGATGTTTCTCCCTTTGGCGGCGCTGCACTTTCCTTTGTTTTTTAACTCTTTCTAGCCGCTCTTTGGTTCTTTTTATAGAGTCCGATATCATTCGTCGGTCAAGCTCAATTTGAGTTTCACCTGGGCCGCCCCTATTGCCTATTCCCCCCCTTTGTCGCTCGAGGTGAGACCAACGCCTAACCAAATGAGTACTAAGATACTGAAGTTTAGCAAGCTCGACCTGTAATTTTCCCTCGTGAGATCGAGCTCTTTGACCAAAAATCTCCAGAATTAAAAGGGTTCGATCATTTACGGGCAGTCCAGTTGAACGCTCCAAATTTCGTTGCTGCGCTGGGCTTAGGGCTTGGTCAAATAAAATCTCAACGGCACCCAAAGACTCTGCCAATTCCTTTATCTCCTGAGCTTTACCAGTCCCAACGAACAGGGCCGGGTCAGGGGCACGCCTTTTACAAGTGACTCGAGCAACAGGGGTAAGCCCAGCAGTTAAAGCGAGTTGGCCAAGCTCCTCTAGGGCTGAATCAAAATAACCTACTCCCAAATCGACACCCACCAAAACGCAAGGAGCGCTCACGCCCTTTGCAAACTCGATGGTTGCTTGAACATCGCTTAAAGGATCGGGATAGAGATCGTTCAACGTGTTTTCACCAAGCTGACCTCAAAACAAAGTTTAGCGAAAGAGGAATAAATCACTTAGGAGACGGACTCAGAGGGATCAACTACATTACCTAAACCTTCAATTGAGGCAAAGTTAACCGCTCTCCCGGGGACAATAGTTGAGATAGCGTGTTTATAAACCATTTGAGTGACGGTGTTGCGCAATAAAATAACGTACTGGTCAAAAGACTCAATTTGACCTTGCAATTTGATTCCGTTCACCAAATAGATGGAGACAGGGACATGCTCTTTGCGAAGGGTGTTTAAAAAGGGATCTTGAAGGAGTTGACCTTTGTTGTTGCTCACGATATTCTCCGTGTTATGCCGTGTTGTGAATGGGACAGATCTTTAAAAATTCTATAGCCGCTCTTGATTATAGGGAAAAACCTAATACGGTGCCAACTCGCTGCCCCGTTAAAGATTAACTGGATTGAATTTTTGTGCTCTCATTTATCTTTGTCTGCATACGGATTTGTAGAAGTTTTCATCTCCACCCTTAGAGGAGTACCCTCAAGCCCGAATTCTTTCCTAAATCTGCCTTCTAAAAACCGTTTGTAAGAGTCACTAATGTGTTCAAGCGAATTACCATGCACCACGATAACCGGAGGATTCATGCCTCCTTGGTGTGCATAACGCAGCTTGGGTCTGAACATGCCCGCTCTTTTAGGTGATTGAAACTGAACAGCCTCCAGTAGTATACGAGTCAGTTTTGGGGTGGGCATTTTGCACATTGCAGCCTTATGCGCCTGGGCTATGGAGGTCCATACAGGCCCCAAACCCTGTCGCTTAATTGCTGATATGAAATGCAGCTTTGCAAACTTTAAAAAAGCAAGTCTATTTTCTATGGAACGATTCAATTGCTCTCTTTGATAAGCATCTACAGCATCCCACTTATTAATGCCAATCACAACAGCACGCCCACTCTCTAAAATGTAACCAGCAATGTGGGCGTCCTGATCCGTTACACCTTGAGTCGCATCCAACAACAACAAAACAACATTTGCAGACTCAATAGCCTGCAAGGTTTTAACGACAGAGAATTTCTCAATGGCCTCAAATACTTTTCCTTTGCGCCTCAGCCCAGCCGTGTCAATCAAATCAAAACGTTGTCCAGCACGCTCAAAAGGTATATGAATTGCATCTCTCGTAGTTCCTGGTTGATCAAATGCAACCAGCCTCTCCTCCCCCAACCAGGTATTAATAAGAGTAGACTTGCCCACATTTGGACGTCCCGCAACTGCCAAGCGAATAACGGAGGTATCAATTTCCTCCTCCTCTGGCTCGTCCGTATCTGACAGGTTAAGAGCAAGCATCACTTTTTGTGATAACCCTCTTATACCTTGACCATGCGCGGCTGATACTGCCACAACCTCTCCAAAGCCTAGTTCATAAAACTCTGCTAAACGAGGCCCCTCCAACATACCCTCGGCTTTATTGGCCACCAATAAAGCGGTTTTACCTAATTTGCGCAAATACTTGGCTATATCATGATCCTGGCCAGCAACACCTGCTCGAGCATCAACCATAAAAACAACGACGTCGCACTCTGCAACGGCTTGTTGAGTTTGTTTGGCCATTTCTTTATAAATACCACTGCTCGCGTCCGGCTCAAAACCACCTGTATCGATGACAATAAACTCGTGCGGTCCAATTTTGGCGTTCCCGTAGTGGCGATCGCGTGTCAAACCTGCAAAATCTGCGACGATCGCATCTCTTGTTTGAGTCAGACGATTAAAAAGGGTAGATTTGCCCACATTAGGACGCCCCACCAAGGCGATCACAGGTTTCACGCTATATTCCAGTACATATTATTCAATCGAAAGAAGTCTAATAGGCTGAATCCGTAGTACATCAGCTATAAGTTAAATTAACAAAACAAAAAATTAGATCGCACTGATTAACAGCAACTAATTCTGAGCCACTTTATCTCAAAGAACAGGTAGCCGCAAACTGGCTTTGTTTAAAAATTCAGATATTGAGTTTCCGTTAGGGGGTGAAATATTGGGTTACCAGGCCGCTTTTCGTAACCATAACCATATGCTGATTGTCCACCCAAGTTGGTGGGGAGGCAAATCCTCTTGTTGAACCGATTGGCATGCGGTTCAAAACTGAGCCATCATCTTTGGAGAGCAAATAAACCCATCCCACCGAGTCGCCAATAAAGATCCCCTTATCGGATACCAAGGGAGCTGTTAAGTGGTGGCCTTTAAAAGCAGAACGGTCCCACAGACGCTCGCCATTGTTCACACTCCAAGATAGTATTTCTCCATTTGACTCTATTGTGACCAATTGATTGCCTTGTGCAGAAATACCTTCTTCACCAAAAGAGGGACGGGTCCATATGATTTTTCCTACGGATGCATCAACACATCCGACTTGAGCTTGAAATGCTCGTGCACAGACCACATCACGAACTCTGGCCAATGGCCCAACAAGATCAACTAAGCGCTCTAAGTCATTGATTCCCCTAGGATTAGCAAGTGTTGCCTCCCATAAGATTTTGCCAGTTAGAGAATCAAGGCCAGCTAATTTACCACCAAATCCTGCAAGCAAGGTGTTATTGAATGCGGCTAGAACACCGTCTTGTTTAACAACCAGTGCATCTCCTGTTTTTTGCTGTGTCCACAGTTTTTGGCCACTCATGCCATCAAAGGCGACCACTGAGCGATCAGCAAGGAGCGCAAAAACACGCAGTCCCGCAACCAATGGCGCTGTAAAGGACTGGGCACCCAAGTTATGTTGCCAAATAACTTTACCTTCTTGCATCACAACGAGGTCGTTGTTGTCTGTCATCACGGCCACTCGCTCCCCATCAAACCCCACCCCTGCTGTTACAACCCCCTTAATTTTTATCTTCCAAACAACTGCACCATTGACGACGTTCAATACAGAAACTGTGCCTGAACTAGTGGCGGTAGCCATTCGACCATTTGCTTGAGCAACGGAGGCTGGATAATTCACCTCGCCGCCTAGGTCAGTAGACCAAACTGAACGCAAGTCTTGCTTTGGTACCAGAGGAGCTACTTTACGGGTGGCGCAAGAACTCAGTAACAGACCCATACAAAGCGATAAAAAAACTGTACGACAAAGTATCGCAAAGTCTAAAAATCTATAACAACCGGGCGCTGTCGGTAGAAATTGGATAGTAGTTTTTTTGTTAATCCAGCACTGGGCTAATGTAGATTTCACGAACGATCCTTGGAGTCTTTGCTTTGTTTGTTGGGCTCTGAGGGGGCCTCAGTTGAGGTTTTTAATTTGGTATCCGTCGGATTAGTTTTACCGAGAAGGGTTGTATCCACTCCAAGTGAATTTAATTTTGCTTCTAAAAACTTTTTGTACGGGGCCCGGGCGTCCAGAGCAGTCCAA
>DAIUEA010000095.1:0-6399 GCA_036845365.1 Limnohabitans sp.
GTGCAATGTTGGTGCCGCCCACTTGGGCCGCAAGCGCATCCGATATAAAGTCCCCATTAAGGTTCAAAGTAGCAATGACACTGAACTCCACAGGGCGAATTAAGATTTGCTGCAAAAATGTATCCATCACTGTGTCTTGGATCAAAATTTCTTTGCCCGACTTTGGATTTTTAAATTTGCACATAGGTCCACCATCAATCGGCTTTGCACCAAACTCGCTCTTCGCTAACTCATAGGCCCAATCCCTAAAAGCACCCTCGGTGAATTTCATAATATTGCCCTTATGCACCAAGGTCAGACTGGGCTTGTTGTGGTCGATGGTGTATTGAATTGCCTTTCTAACGAGGCGCTCGGTTCCTTCCTTTGATACGGGCTTAATGCCAACACCAGAGGTGCTGGGGAAGCGAATTTTTTTGATATTCATCTCTTTCGTTAAAAATTCGATCAATTGTTTGGCCTCATTGGACTTTGCCTCAAACTCAATACCAGCGTACAAATCCTCTGAGTTTTCCCGAAAAATCACCATGTTGGTTTTCTCAGGCTCCTTCATGGGTGAGGGAACCCCCTTAAAGTACCTTACTGGCCTTAAACATGCATAAAGATCAAGCTCTTGTCTGAGTGCCACATTGAGTGAACGTATATCGCCGCTTGACGGCATAGCCAATGGCCCCTTAATAGAGACTACGTATTCACGCAAAGCCTCTAAAGTCTCTTGTGGCAGCAATGAACCACCCCCGTACAACCGAGCGGCCTTATCCCCGGCAAAGACCTCCATCCACTGGATTGATTTTTGGCCCGAATATGCCTTCTCAACCGCCGCATCGACCACTCTTTTCATCACTGGCGTGATGTCAACCCCCGTCCCGTCTCCCTCAATAAAAGCAATAATTGGACGCTCAGGCACATTTAGAGAGTGATCTGGATTGACAGTAATCTTCTGACCATTTACGGGCACTTGGATGTGCTTAAACATCTAATATCTCCAGGATGAGGAAAGACACAATTGAAAATTAAGGCGCCAAACGGAGTGACAATTTAAATAATATTTTGCAAAAATTTACATTCACGCCTAGCTTGCATAATATCTCAGACAAAACGTTTTATCATAATCGCCTCTATTTAAAGAACTACCGATTCAAGAACGGCTCAACCCATACAACCCATACAACCCATACAACCCATACAACCTATGACACTTAGATCCTTAGAATCCTTACGCCCGTTGATGCTCCTAGCCCTTATTTGGGTGAGTTTTAACAATTATCCTGCATGGGCGCAAAGCGCAAGTACGGGTGAACCACAGGTTGGTTTACCCAGGGCTACCTTGGAGGCGGGCATGTACCGCATTGACGCACAAATAGCCAGCACTGATGTGCAACGACAAATAGGCCTGATGTTCAGGCCCTCAATGCCCCAGCATGAAGGAATGCTATTTGTGTTTGAGCAATCCTCTGCTCAATGCTTTTGGATGAAGAATACTCTTATCCCCTTATCGGCAGCTTTTATAGACCAAGACGGCACTATCGCAAATATCGAGGACATGAAACCTCAAACCACCGACTCTCATTGCTCCAAACGGCCTGTCCCTTTTGTACTCGAAATGAACCAAGGTTGGTTTGCAAAAAAAGGGCTCAAAGAGGGCTCAAAATTAACTGGGTCGCCCTTCAAAAGTAAATAGTGTGCTAAGGAATTTTAGGTGTGCGGATTTTTTAAGGGTTGAAACGTGCACACCAAGGCTGCTTAGTACCCAATCACAAAAAAAATGCCGATTAGGGGGAAGATTCCCCCCAACCGGCCATGTAGAAAAGCGCGTTGAACTAGTTGCCTATCAAGTAAAATTCTCTTGTGCGAAATTCCAGTTGACTAAATGATTAAGGAAAGTTTCGACGTACTTGGGACGTAAATTTCTGTAATCAATGTAATAAGCATGTTCCCACACATCGACTGTCAGCAAGGCAGTATCTGCTGTGGTCAAAGGGGTTCCTGCTGCGCCCATGTTCACAATATCGACGGATCCGTCTTGTTTTTTGACAAGCCAAGTCCATCCGGATCCAAAGTTACCTACCGCAGACTTGACAAATGCCTCTTTGAATGCCGCGTAGGAGCCCCATTTGGCAACAATTGCAGTTGCAAGTGCCCCGCTTGGCTCGCCACCACCATTTGGCTTCATGCAATTCCAAAAGAAACTGTGGTTCCAAATTTGAGCGGCGTTGTTGTAGATACCAGCGCTGGACTTTTTAATTATGTCCACGAGATTCATGCTTTCAAACTCAGTGCCTTTTTGTAGGTTGTTGAGGTTGACCACATATGCGTTGTGATGCTTTCCGTGGTGAAACTCTAGGGTTTCTTTGGAGTAATGGGGTGCCAAAGCATCAATAGCGTAGGGCAAAGGGGAGAGCGTATGTTCCATGTTCAGTTAGCCTTTAAAGAATGATGAGGTTGAGTAAAAATATGGGTAAAGTAAATGTATTGATCCAGGAGAATTCCAGATGTAGTTCCTACAACCTGTGACATTCTAATACTTTTGAATGAATGGACAATTAAGCACATAAAAGTCCTTATTCAGAGTGTTAAAGTTTTCGAGATCACGCTTAATTCAGCTTGACCGTCCCCGAGCAGTGCTTTTATGACTTGATTGATTTCAAGCTCCGTTGCTTGAGTAATAGGGACACCGCTTGAATCACTAAGCCATGCATAACCTCTTTTTAGTACAAGTGAGGGGTCAAGCAGCTCTAGTCGTATGGCCGCGCCCCTCATGCGCTCATGTCTGGATTGAAGGGCCTCTTTAACCGCGTTGGATAACTTTAAAGCCATTAATTGATTCGCGTTCAGTGACTTATCTACAGGCCTTCTTGCGCCCTCTCTCAAGCGGTTGTAATGGCGAGCAAGTATCGACTCTTGTTGGCGCAGCCACCCAGAGGGCCTGCCTAAGCGTTGTTGCAAATAATCCAGTCTTTGAGACTCGCGGTCGAGTAATTGCTCTGCTCGGCGCGACATCCACTCACTTGCCGCACTTACACGCTCCATCAACATGTCTCTTGGCATCGCGCACAACTCAGCCGCCGCTGTAGGAGTGGGCGCTCTAAGGTCGGCACAAAAATCTGCTATGGTGAAATCCGTTTCATGCCCCACTCCGCTAATTATCGGCACTGGACTTTGAACAATCGCTCTGGCCAATAACTCGTTATTAAACCCCCAAAGATCCTCGATTGAACCCCCTCCCCTGACAAGCAAAATAACGTCTACGCCCTCTAAGCTGTAGAGGCTTTCAAGCGCAGAGATCAAAGAACCAGGCGCCTCTGATCCTTGAACCAAAGCAGGCGCAATGACCACATCTATGTGGGGTACCCTTCGCTTCAAAGCTGTACACACATCATGCAAAGCTGCTGCGTTGAGAGATGTGACCACTCCAATTTTTCTAGGCAACTGAGTGATTGCTCTTTTGCGAGCGGTATCAAATAAACCCTCGACCTCGAGTTTCGCTTTTAATTTCAAAAACTCCTCAAAAAGCGTCCCTTGCCCAGCTTTGCGCATGGACTCAACAACCATTTGAAGTTCGCCCCTGGCCTCATAAACACCGAGTTTGCCGAACACCTCCACGGCTTGTCCGTCTTTGGGCTGGAAATCGAGTTGGGATGCAGCTCTTTTAAACATGGCGCATCTGAGCTGCCCCTGGGCGTCCTTCAATGTGAAATAGCAGTGTCCGCTGCTGGCCCTGGTAAACCCTGCGACCTCGCCTTTAACCGCGACTGGATTGAATCTGGATTGCAACGCGTCGGAGACGGCTTTGCAAAGTGCACCTACCCCCCAAACTCGTCTAGAAGAGTCCTCATTTTCAGCGCCAGCGGGGAGATTGAATTGCATAATTAGTATTAACTTAGAAGCACTTAAGCTTTTATTCAGGTTTTTTCGTTTTAAGGTTAAGCACAATTCTTAATGTTCGCAATGAGGCATGTAGCCCTCCCCAAGCAGAGCTAGAGTTCATCTCATAAGTCATTGATTTAAATGGATATTTAAATGATTAATTTGTGATCTTTTTAAGCAAATCAGGAAAACATGCGGTTTTCGAGCCCGAAGAATGGAGTTACTAACAAAGTTATCCACAAAAAATGTGTTTTAAAGCGTTCGATCACGACCGAGAGCAGGGATTTGTTGTGGAAGTGCAGAAGAGCTAAAAGTTTAACGTAAAAGACGCCCTTGCAAGACCCATCTGAGGCCGATTTAGAGGTTTTTTAGGCCGGCCCTACGCTCGGCCTCAGTGCAGGCAGATTTACAGGCTTACAAGAGGTGGTGGCGAAAAAAGAAGACGGGCACAAATAACCGGAAGTTAATATCTGCGACTGAAGGCAAATATTGTGGTGGATAATCGCACCTGGATTTGTGGGTATCTTTGGGTGGTTTATAAATCAAATACGGGGTGTGCTTTTGTTCTCAATTATTGAATCCGCGGGTTGGCCCATATGGCCGTTGCTTATTTGCTCTGTGGTTGCTACTGCATTGATTATCGAGAGGTTTTATCAACTTAGAACTAAATCGATCGCCCCTCCAGATCTTCTAGGGGAGGTTTTAGACAAAATAGATGCCGGACTGCCCTCCTCCATTGACACGGACCAACTTGAGAGTAATTCCCCGCTTGGTGCAATTTTGTCTGCCACTTTAAAGACCTTTAGTGCTCAACCTAAAGCTCAAGAGACGGTGCTAAAACAAGAAATTGAATTAGAGGGAAGAATCATCGCCTATAAGCTTGAGAGATATTTAAACGCCATAGGGACTATTGCCTCCGCTGCGCCCCTATTGGGCTTATTTGGAACGGTCATCGGAATGATCGATATTTTCGGCTCCCAAAGTGGCTCTACAAGCAACCCCGCTCAATTGGCACACGGGATATCTACTGCACTTTACAACACTGCGTTTGGGCTCATCATAGCGATTCCTTCTCTTATTTTTTGGAGATACTTTAGGACAAGAATCGATTTCTTTGTTTTAACCCTTGAGTCATCCAGCGATAAGCTTTTAAAACATTTGCTCAAAATGAGATAGCCTCTCAAGCCCCTAGACACTTTAGCCCAACCTAAACACCCTTGTTTTCAAGAACCACAGGCCAACTCAATGCGCTTTTCCAAAAACAAAATTTCCGAGCCAGAAATTAACCTCATTCCGTTCATTGATGTGCTCCTGGTTATTTTGATTTTCTTGATGCTCTCGACCACCTACAGCAAACTCACCGAACTCGATCTCACCCTACCCAGTGCAAACTCCTCTCCCCACAAAGATAGAAACAATCAGATTAATTTATTGATCACTGCAGATGGAAGGTTCTTTGTTAGGGGGACAGCAGTCTCCTCCAAAGATGTTGAGTCATTATCTAAAGCTCTTAAGGACGCAAGCCTAGGTTTAGAGAACCCACTGATCGTCATTAGCGCAGATGCTCAAACAACCCACCAATCCGTAGTTCAAGCTTTGGAGGCAGCGCAGCGAAACAGTCTGCATCAAATCACATTTGCGACACAGACTCAAAGCTCAAAGGGGGCTCCCTCTAAATGAGGTTTTCTGGATTCTTGGATGCTTTTACATACCAACTTCAAACTTATATCGTCAAGGGATGGCAACGCACAGGCCCCTTAAGCCTGCTTCTTTGGCCCCTCTCGCAGCTTACGGCCTTATACCTTTGGTTGAACCATAAGCTATATTTTTATGGTTTCAAAAAACGCATTCAAATAAGCAAACCCGTTATCGTTGTGGGCAACGTGACGGTGGGTGGCGCTGGAAAAACGCCAGTGGTCATTGAACTGATTAAATACCTAACCTCAAGCGGTCGCACCGTGGGTGTAATTTCTAGGGGCTACAAAGCCACTAGTCCTGTCGTCAATAAAGGGGCCTTAAATCCAATATCCCAACCGTTGCTGCCCGCATCTAAGCAAGACCCCAAAAATGAGTTTCAAAGTGCCATGAACTTGGGCGGGATAACCGAGGTGACACAACAAGTCTCTCCTGAGGTTTGCGGGGATGAACCCAAGCTCATTCACACCAAGACTCGTGTACCCGTTTTTGTGGCCTCCCAAAGAGCAGAGGCTGCTCGTTTGCTTATTCTCAAATATCCCGATACGGACATCATCATAAGCGACGACGGGTTGCAACATCAACAATTGGCTCGGGACTTGAATGTGGTAGTTTTTGATGACACGGGCGTGGGAAATGGTTTTTTACTTCCAGCAGGACCTTTGAGAGAGAGTTGGCCTACTCAGTATCCCAATGCCAAACAAGAGTTGGTGCTGAGCACCAACAAAGGGAAAGCCCCCCTGGGTTTTCAGGTGAAAAGGGCTTTATCAGACTTTGCATACAACCGTGATGGACACAAATTGGATCTCCGAGTGCCCACTCAAAAAAGAATTCACGCAC
>DAIUEA010000095.1:6409-7061 GCA_036845365.1 Limnohabitans sp.
CGGGAATAGCAAGACCGTATCTTTTTTTCAGTATGCTAGAGGAAATCGGGCTGCATTTGTCCCAAACAACATCACTCCAAGATCACGCCACATTTAACGAGGCTCAGTTAAATATGATTTTAAAAAAATCAACTTTGTCTGGCGCTGATGAGACTCTTTTTTTATGTACTGAGAAAGATGCCATCAAGATCTGGGAGTTTACCGATTGTGTGTGGGCTGTTCCTTTGAGCTGCACTTTAGACCCGAAATTTACAGATGTATTTGAAGATTGGCTCGTTGGAGTTGGAGTTTAAGCGTTGATCCGAATGCTCATCCCATAATGGGGATCTTCTATTCAGGATCCTCTATTGAAGATCTGCTGTTCGGAATTTTCTTTTGGGAATTTTCTTTTGTTAAGATACGCCGATAAATAGGATTTAACATGATGGACACTAAATTATTGGAACTCCTCGTATGCCCCGTCTCCAAAGGGCCTCTTATTTACGAGCGCAAACAAGATGAACTCATCTCCAGAAGTGCCCGACTCGCTTATCCCGTGCGCTCAGGTATACCCATTTTGATTGAGTCAGAAGCGCGCACTCTCACAGACGAAGAAATTGAACGATAACGGATTTTTTAATTTTTGTTTCAATTTTTGCCCCCCTGACACCGA
>DAIUEA010000096.1:0-6954 GCA_036845365.1 Limnohabitans sp.
GTTAAATAGCTAAATTAAATAGACCAAAATAAAAACGAAGATGGCACTGTTCTTGAACCATAGCTAAAAAACTATCGTCATCTATCTGCATCTCTTTGAAAAACAATCTGCTTTTTTGAGTTTGTGGTTATGTTGACAAATTAATAAGCCTTAAAAGATTTCTCCTAGATGACTATCTGCTAAACTTGTAAAAGACTCAATTAGTCTATTAATCAGACTATGTAAAAAGTAATTAATATTTCTCAATTCACTTAAAGAGAGCCCGACCATGATGGAAAAAAAGACTGAAACTTCTCGCCGCAGCGTCATCAAGCAAGCATTAGCCACAACCGCATCCATCGGTTTTCCAGGATTGTTGTTGGCTGAGCCAAATCCTGTCAAGATTGGACTCATACACCCTGTGAGCGGTGGACTTGCTTACAACGGTGGACAGTCCAGAATGGGGGCACTTTGGGCTATTGATGAGATCAATGCTGCAGGCGGTATCAAGTCAATGGGCGGCGCTAAGTTAGAGGGCATGCTTGCAGACTCTCAGTCACGACCCGAAATCGGAGTTAGCGAGGTAGAGCGCCTCCAACAAGAGGGTGTATCCGCTTACTTGGGTTGCTTCTCCAGTGCTATTGCACTCCCTGCAACACAAGCAGCTGCTAACTACAACACACCTTTCTTAATTGATGTGGGTGTTTCTGATAATTTAGTAAACAGAGGGCTTAAGAATGTTTTCCGCTTAGCTCCTGGGAACGGCAAATGTGTTGAAGATGCATTTGCAGGTTTATCTGAAATTAATAAAATGTCCGGTGGAGTTGCTAAGACTGCTGTGATCGTTCATGAGGACTCCGAGTTCGGCACTGGCACTGCAAAAATGCTCGCCGGCAAACTCTCAGCAATCGGTATTGAGGCTAAAGAGAACCTAGCTCACGCGACCCCAACAAGAGATTTCACCAATTTGGTGCTCAGAATAAAAGCCATCAAACCTGACATTGTGATTATGAGTAATTACCAAAACGAATACGTTTTGATAGCTAGGACTTTAAATCAACAAAAAGTTGAATTAGCAGGCATGTTCAGTGTTTTGGGCGGTGGATTCAACTACAAACTAGTTAAAGAACAGCCTGAAGTTGCGCAGTACATGATGGACTTTAACCATTGGTACAACCCTAAAAATCCAAAAGCCTTGGAGATGCGCAAGAAAGTGGAGGCAAAGGGAGGATTGTTTACATTTGAAGTTTACTGTTCGTACAACTCTGTCAAGTTATACGCAGAAGCTTTGCAAGCAGCAGGCACTGCAGACAAAGAAAAGGTGATCGCAGCGCTACAAAACAGCACATTCTCCGATCACTTTATGCCTTATGGCCCCACTAAGTTTGTGAATGGTCAAAACCAGGGTGCACGTGCAGCGTTGTTGCAGGCTAGCAAAACAGATATTGAAGTTGTTTGGCCCAATGAGTTTGCGGCTACTAAGGCTATTTTCCCAAGACCAAAGGCATAATTAGTCTCAATGCTTTTCTTGGTGGTTGAGCGGTGTTGCACACACGGTTTTACATATGTGCCCGCTCAATCTCTTTCTCTTACCACGTAGAGAAAACAAATCTTAACAGGGCATATTTTGGATTCTGCAATCATAATCTCGGCAATCCTCAACGGCTTGTTGCTCGGAGGTATTTATACCCTCGTGTCTTGTGGACTGACTCTAATCTACGGAGTCTTACACATCATTAATTTCGCTCATGGAAGTTTTCTTATGCTGTCCATGTTTGGCGTGTATTACTTACTAACCCTGGGTCAGGTAGATCCTTATTTATCCATTTTTATCATGGTCCCTGTGATGTACATCACAGGCTATTTATTATTTAAATGGTTGATCGGAAAGTTATCTAATGGACGAGATGAAAATATACTTTTGATCACGCTTGGAATATCAATTTTTATCGAAAATCTAGCATTAATGTTTTTCAAGGGTGACTCTCGTACCATATCTGTAGCGTACTCAGATCAAATGGTGGAGGTTGGACCGACTTTAATTCCTCTAACCAAATTGATCTCATTTGCCTGCGCAATGTTGCTGTGCTCAGGGCTGGGTCTTTTTATTAAATACACGGACACTGGGAAGTCAATAAGAGCGGTCGCAAAAGAGAAAATGGGCGCAAGATTGGTAGGCCTCGATGTTGACAAAATTTACGCTGTCTCATTTGGGATAGGTTTGGCAACACTTGGTGCTGCTGCTTGTTTGTTGATGCCCATTTTTTATGTATCCCCAACGATTGGCCATGTATTTATTTTGGTGGCCTTCACCGTAGTTGTATTAGGCGGTATGGGTAGCTTTTTAGGGGCCTTAGTGGGCGGGTTGATTGTTGGGCTTACTGAGTCATTTGGCGGGCTTTATTTGGGCGAGAGTTTGGGGCAAATCGGGATCTCAGTTATATTTATTTTGATTTTGTTGTTGCGTCCCGTTGGATTATTTGGAGCCAAAAAATGAGCCAATCCCGCTCGGGTGCGTCACACTCAGTTACTTGGAAGTTGCACCTTGCAATCTTGATTTGTGCGCTTGCTTATCCGTTTCTCTTTACTTCGAATTTTGCAATCAACTTGGGCGTTATGGCGCTTTTTTATGCCCTTATCGGTCAGTCCTGGAATTTGTCAGGCGGTTTTGCAGGTCAACTCTCATTTGGGCATGTTGGTTTTTTTGGATTCGGTGCCTATGCCAGCACTATTTTGCAGTTAAGGTACGGCGTATCCCCCTGGTTGGGTCTGCCCGCTGCCGCTCTTGCCGGGGCAGCATCAGCTGGGTTTGTCGCCATTCTTTCGTTTAGAGCTGGACTTAAGGGGTCTTACTTTGCTTTGATCACACTTGCTTTCGTAGAAGTATTTAAAATTATAAGTAATTCTGTCGAATTTACTGGAGCGGGTTTGGGTTTACTGATTCCGAAAAAAATCGGATTTGAAAATTTTCAATTCAAAGACAGACTTGCTTTTTATCTTATCATTTTAATATTAACTGCCCTCTCTGTTGCGACAGCAGAATGGTTAAGACGTTCCAGATTTGGGGCACGGTTGGCAGCCATCAGGGAAAATGAAGAAGCTGCGCAGGCGCTCGGTATAGATGTATTCACAGAAAAAGTCAAAATCATGCTTTTGTCTGGTGCGGTTTGCGGGACGGGAGGATGCTTCTTTGCACAGTATTTCCTCTACATCGATCCAAGTATTGCTTTTGGCCTGGATAAGTCTGTCGAGATGTTGCTAGTGAGTATGATTGGAGGTCAAGGCACCGTTTATGGACCACTTCTTGGTTCAATTTTGCTTGCAATACTGAGCGAGGGAACTCGCTCAATCAGTCAGGTTCAAGGACTATCCCTTGTCCTCTATGGGGGATTGTTGATCGTGATTATTGCGTTTTTACCTCACGGTTTAATTGAGTTATTTAAGAAAATCAAACCCTCTCAAAGTCGAGGCACAGATGCTTAAAGTCCAAGGTGTGAGCAAATCTTTTGGTGGGTTGAGGGCTGTTGACCAAGTTTCTCTGCAAGTTGAGCAGGGGCAAATTGCAGCCTTGATCGGTCCCAATGGGGCAGGTAAAACAACTTTATTTTCAGCTATTGCTGGTTTTCACAAAATAGATAATGGCGGTATCGAATTTGAAGGAAAACCGATCGCAAACGTTGCCCCTCATAAAATCGCTCGCCATGGTTTAGTCAGAACTTTTCAGATTACTCAACCCTTTGCCCGATTAAGCGTTATTGATAACATCATAATTGGTGCCTATCAACGTTACTCGGATTATGAGCACGCGCGCGCTCATGCTGAAGGAGTTGCTGAGCAATTGGGAATGACCAAAATACTAGAGCAACCCTCTGTTTCCCTGACCGTAGTTGGACGCAAGAAACTAGAGTTGGCCAAGGCTTTAGCAACGTCGCCAAAACTTTTATTGCTTGATGAAGTCATGGCGGGTCTAAACCCCTCAGAGCTTTTGGAGACGATTGAAATAATTCAAAAAATCAACAAAAGCGGAGTTACTATTTTATTAACAGAGCATGTGATGCAAGCAGTGATGCAACTGTCAAGCTATGTGTATGTGCTCTCATACGGGCAAGTGATCGCGCATGGCGCTCCTCAAGAAATAGTTAGCAACCCCAAAGTCGTAGAGGCTTACCTTGGTCGGGAGATAGTTGATGCTTGAGATTAAAGACTTGCGTGCGGGTTATGCAGGCGTTGAAATACTACGAGGGATAAATCTAAGCGTTAACCAAGGCGAGATAGTTGCAGTTTTGGGAAGCAATGGTGTGGGAAAATCCACACTTAACAATAACATTTCTGCGCTTTACAAGCCCTACAGCGGATCGATTCGGTTTTTGGGTGAAGAAATCTCTGGTCTAAGCTCTATGCAAATTGTGGATAGGGGTTTGATACACGTGCCAGAGGGTAGGAAAATATTTCCAAACCTCAATGTGTTGGAAAATCTTGAGATGGGCTCTGTGCGGCGGGGTAAAAAGAACAGAGCAAAAAACTTAGAAAAAGTATTCTCTGTGTTTCCAAGGCTTAAAGAGCGAATAGGTCAATCCGCAGGCACGATGTCGGGCGGTGAACAACAGATGCTTGCAATCGGTAGGGGGTTGATGTCAGAGCCCTTGCTTTTGATACTTGATGAACCCTCTCTTGGATTGTCCCCTTTGATGGTTAAAGAAATGTTTCTTTTGATTAAACAACTAAACCTTCAAGGGCAATCTATTTTGCTTATGGAGCAAAATGCGGTACAAACATTGGCTATTTCAAAGCGTGCTTATATTGTGGAGAACGGAGTCGTTCCTATGAGCGGTGATTCGTCCGAATTGGCCAGTGATCCAGATCTAAAAAAACGGTACTTAGGTCTTTAATGGATAGACAAAACTACACACCCGTTGCCCAGCAATCAGAGCTTAAAGGTCGTCGGCTCGTCATTACAGGTGCAGGTACGGGCATTGGTCTGGCCAGTGTGCAAACTGCGCTTGCCCAAGGGGCTTTTGTTTGTGGCGTTGTTCAAAATACCGAGCAAGCCAGCCATCTCCTTAAAAACGCCCCTGGTGCCTATGCAATAGTGCAAGAGCTGACCCTACCAAATGCACCAGAGCAAGTCACCCAACTCGCCGCCTCACACATGGGTTCAATAGATGGATTGGTTTGTTGCGCAGGGGTTTTTTATAAAAAATTATCTGATGACACCCAATTAAGCGAATGGCAACACACGTTGGACGTTAATCTAACCTCCACATTCTTATTGACCCGTCAATGCATGAGTGTCATGCGTGAGCATTGGAGCAAAGTGCCCGATAAGCTGCACTCAAGCGCTTGTCCCAGTGTCGTCATTATCAGCAGTCAAATTGGCTTAGTAGGGCATCCATTTGGTGCGGCTTACGCGGCGTCCAAAGCGGGTTTAAATGGTCTCGTGCGCTCTCTTGCCCTCGAATGGGCTAGCACGGGCATTCGTATCAATGCTGTGGGTCCAGGTCCAATTGATACTCCAATGGTCCTAGCAGTCAAAGAAAATCCACAAGCCCTTGAGTCCATGTACGCGACAATCCCCATGGGAAGACTTGGACTAGCAGGGGAGGTGGCTGAGTTGGTGAGTTTTTTGATCTCCTCCAGAGCCTCCTTTATTACGGGGCAAATCATCTGCGTCGACGGCGGATTTACAGCCAGGTGACCTTTTAAGCTTTTCGTCTTGGATCGTTCAAAATAATTGAGTTTGCAGATGAGATTAATTTGTTTTTAAGAGTTGTGCTTCCAATTACTTGAAAGGTGTAAGGTGATAAGTTACTCTCCCCCCCAAATAAAATTTAGCGATGTAGCTCACGCTGATGCACATATACCTGTTGCAATAATTGGAGGCGGTGCTTGCGGCTTGAGTTGTGCTCTGCATCTGTCGGATCTAGGAGTTGCGTGTGCAGTGTTTGAGCGCGATACCTTGGCTCAGGGTTCTACGGCCTTGTCCTCCGGGTTTATACCGGCAGTCAACACTCGACTTCAAAGGAGCTTGGGCATAGCCGATAGTGTGGAGTTATTTGTAAAAGACATCCAAAAAAAATCAAGCAATGAATCTGACCCTGCTCTCGCTGCGGCTTACGCACAGGCAGTTGGTAAGGCACTAGATGCGCTTGAGAGTTTGCACGGTTTCGAGTGGATCTTATTGGATCAATTTTTGTACTCCGGTCACAGCACACACCGAATGCATGCGGTTCCAGAAAAGACAGGGCAAAGTTTAATGGCAAGGTTGATGGGTGCGCTTGAGCGCAGAGAAATTCCCCTCATCAACGAAGCGTTGGTTAAAGATTTATGGGTACAAGACAAAAGAGTCAAGGGTTTTAGTCTGTTGCGACCTAACGGTTCAGTTGAGACTTATTCCTGTGATGCATTGATTCTGTGTTGTAACGGATACGGCGGTAACCCTGAGTTGGTGAAAGAGTATTTGCCGCAGGTCAAGGACGCCGTCTTTGCCGGTCACCAAGGCAACGACGGCTCAGCCGTTTTATGGGGAAGGCAGCTTGGGGCGCAGTTAGCCGATTTAGGGGGGTATCAAGGACATGGTTCTTGGGCTTCGCCCCACGGGATATTGATTACATGGGCGGTGATGTTGGAAGGTGGAGTACAGCTCAATTCTTTGGGAAAACGATTTCACAATGAAACCAAAGGTTACTCAGAGGCGGCGGTCGAGGTGCTTGGTCAACCCGGTGGTGTTGCTTGGTGCGTTTTTGATGAACTTATTAAAACATTCGGAGACGGGTTCCCGGACTTTGTGACCGCAGAAAAAAATGGTGTTATCAAGAAATCCAATAACTTAAGCGAACTCGCAAAAGTTTTAGGTTGCTCAGAGGAAACTTTGAGCGCCGAGCTCTCAGGGCTAAATACAGCAAAGCCCGATGCAACGGGTATACAGTTTAAGAGAAAATTAGAGGCTCCTTATTATTCGATCAAAGTAACGGGGGC
>DAIUEA010000097.1:0-6928 GCA_036845365.1 Limnohabitans sp.
TTGACTAAAAGTTAAGTGGCTGAGAATGGATTAATATCCACAGCTTCTTGACCTGTAAGTTAATTTGCCACGACATATAAACACCTGGGCCATAACCAACGATATCATGTTTCCAGCCTCATGAAAGAAGGACTTAATTCCATCCAAATTGCCAAGAATCTTGGCAGGGGCAAGTTTGCCATTTCTAGAGAGAGATTATAAGAAATAAAGCGGGCCGCGGGCATCGACCCAATCAAAGCGATCGACTTGCTGTATAGCGCTCATAGGGCAATCGTCATCCTTGTAGACGTATTGAACCTCTTGTCTTGGAGGCCGCCTTTAACCAGATTGCGCAGCAATTCAGCCCTGAGAACCTAAACGCTTAAGTGTATTTAGGTCAGTTGGTGATTACTTTTAACTCGGCTTAGATGATCCACTGAGTTGCAAACTCAGTACTTGGAGGGAACAAACATCTCCGGTGGTATAGGTCTTCGAATGTAGTCGTCGTGATAGATCCTGGGAGGCAGGCTTACCGAGTCGTGTGGAACTTCGTCGTAGTTTACTTGTCCAAGGAGATGGTTGATGCAGTTCAGGCGAGCCCTTTTCTTATCGACTGCATCCACAATCCACCAGGGTGCTTCGGGTATGTGAGTGCGCTCAAGCATCTCCTCTTTGGCTTTGGTGTATTCCTCCCACAGTCTTCTAGACTCTAAATCCATGGGACTGAGTTTCCACTGCTTTAGAGGATCTTTGATCCGCATACTAAAGCGCAAATGTTGTTGCTCATCTGTAATGGAGAACCAATATTTTATTAAGATAATTCCAGAGCGAACTAACATTTTCTCAAACTCTGGGACACTGCGAAAAAACTCCTCGACCTCACTCGCAGTGCTAAAGCCCATCACTTTTTCGACCCCAGCTCGGTTGTACCAGCTTCTGTCAAAGAGCACCATCTCCCCGGCAGCGGGGAGGTGATTTACGTAGCGTTGAAAGTACCACTGGGATTTCTCGCGTTGAGTGGGGGCAGGTAATGCAGTGACCTTGCATACCCTAGGGTTGAGTCGCTGGGTGATGCGTTTAATTGCGCCACCCTTTCCCGCCGCATCACGTCCCTCAAAGATGACAACTATTTTGAGCCCTTCTTTAACAACCCAGTCTTGCAGCTTTACCAATTCCCCCTGCAGGCGAAAGAGCTCTTTAAAATAAACTCTTCTGTCCAAAGCGCCTTCCGGGCTGACCTCGCCTGGAAAGCTATCCATCAAATGATCGATCAAACCTTCATCTAATTCGAGCTCAAGCTCCTCGTCGTAGCCATCTAAAAATTCTTCTCTAATTTGGGCTTGTGAAGCTGTTTTTGAATTGGAAGTGGTCATGTTGAAAGGGAATTTGGGGGTTTGTTGTAGAGGAGGGCGTACTTAAGGTTAAGGTTCAGATTTGGAAGTATATCTTTATGTAAATTTTTGTAGCGGCTGAGTTTTTACTACGGTGTAGAAAAAAGAAAAAAGAAAAAAAGATAAAAAATAGTTCAAAACCTGATTAACTTAAAGCTTAGAGAGTGAGGTTTTTCGTTTAATAAGTTTAATTAGCCGACATGACAAATACGTGACATTGTCTTAAAAGTATTTTTAGATAGCTTTGATACCTTAATTTAATCCACATTTAGGATATCGTTGAATTTCTAGAGCCATTATTGAACAGGCATACATCAGGTGACTAAAATAGTTCACCTCTTTAAAAGGTTAACAAATGAACGACAGCCAAGTGCCGATAAATCCTCAAAAGCAAAGAAAAGGCATTAACCGCATCATTCATGCGTTGGGGTATTCCCTGCAAGGCCTTCACTCGGCGTTTTATGAACCTGCATTTAGACAGGAGCTTTGGCTATCTTTGCTTTTAATACCTGCTTCGTTTTGGATTGGCAAGACATGGGTTGAGATTAGTTTGCTCGTTGCAAGTGTTTTGTTGGTCATGATTGTTGAGCTCTTAAACACAGGTCTAGAAACAGCCATAGACCGGATTGGCCCGGCCTGGCATGACCTGTCTAAAAGATGCAAAGACCTCGGGAGCGCAGCCGTGCTACTCAGCTTAATTTTGTGTGTAGGTGTCTGGTCTGCGGCTATTTTCAATTGGTGGACAGGATATTGACGGGGTTCCCTGAAACCTCAGGTCCTAGCGAAGGTTTTAAGTTTTTTAGGGGGCTAAACGCTCTCTGACCCAGCCGTCAGCTAACTTGGTGTAACGCAGCCTGTCGTGCAACCTATTTTGACGACCCTGCCAAAATTCCCAACTATCTGGTCTCAGTATATAGCCGCCCCAGTGCGCCGGCCTTGGTGGGTTTGAGAGAAACTTAGCCGCAAAATCAGCAGCCTTTGTAACCAACACAGTTCTAGAGTCGATCACTTGGCTTTGCGGGCTTGCCCAGGCGCCTATTTTTGACTCCAGGGGACGGCTGTTAAAGTAAGCATCACTTTCTTGTTCACTTATTTTTTCAACTCGCCCCTCAATTCGAACAACCCTTTCCAACTCGACCCAGTGAAACTGGAGGCAAGCAAAGGGGTTTCCAGCCAACTCCTTTCCTTTTCTGCTGTCGTAATTGGTATACCAAATGATTCCGTCTGGAGCTAATTTTTTTATCAATACAATTCGCGTACTCGGGCGAAGATCGCTACCCACGGTAGCAAGAGTCATTGCGTTGGGTTCGGGTACTTTGGACTCAATGGCCTCATCCAACCAAACACTGAATTGGTCATGTGGTGAGGGGAGGGAAGCTTTTTCATCAAGCTCTTTTAGCTCGTAGCTTTTGCGCATATCAGCAAGAGTTTGCATAGTCAAGTACTCGACGTGTTAAGTGCTTAAAATAAAGCGTACCAAATGTTAGAAAATCTAAAATGTTACCCACTCAACCCACTGTGATCGTTCTTTGCGCAGGGCGCAGTCAAAGGTTTAAAGCCCTGGGAGGGAGGGGCAATAAATTGGACGCTGAAATCGCGGGCGTAAGCGTTAAACACCATGCGATAAGGGCCGCTCAAATCTCCGGGCTGCCAGTGTGTATTGTAGAGCCTAAGGCTGTTGAGCACATTTTGAACGCAGGAATGAGCGACTCAATCGCATCTGGGGTGTCCGAGTCAAAGTTCTCCAATGGATGGCTTATTTTGCCTGCAGATCTGCCTTTGGTTCAAAGCTCGACAATTGAGCTCATGGCCTTTGAGCTTGCCAGACATCAAGAACTCATGAATTCTGATAAGGTCACTGTGGCGCCCGTATTTAAGGGCCAAAGAGGACACCCAGTTGGATTTTCAAGAGGTTTTTTGAGTCGTCTCACCCAACTAAGTGGAGATGAGGGAGCGAGACAAATTTTGAGCGAGTATCCTCCTGCCCTGATAGAGGTGCAGGACCCGGGTTGTGTACTGGATGTGGACACGCCAGAACTACTTGAAAAAGTTCGACAGCTTTGGACTAACCGAATGTGAGTTTAGATTCTCTTTAATTAAATCAGTTTTTTTACGATTGACCCAAAATATGATCCATCCCGTTGTTCTATCCGTCACACAGCGTATCAAAGAAAAAAGCTACCGTAGTCGCCAATCCTATCTGCAAGGAGTAGATGCCATGGCCGCCAGGCAGCGAGGTAGCGACCGCTTGGGGTGCGCAAACGTTGCTCACGCAGTTGCCGCACTCGATAAGGACGATCGCTTTAAACTTGTGGTCGAGCGGGCCCCAAATATTGCAATCGTCAACGCTTACAACGATATGCTTTCCGCGCACGCTCCGTTTAGGTATTTTCCTGACATCATCAAAGATGAGGCTCGACTTAACTCAGCGACTGCTCAAGTAGCAGGCGGTGTGCCCGCAATGTGCGACGGAGTTACACAGGGAACACCAGGAATGGAGCTCAGTTTATTTAGTCGAGATGTCATTGCAATGTCCACAGCGGTATCACTGAGTCATGATATGTTTGATGCAGCGCTGATGCTGGGTGTGTGCGATAAGATTGTTCCGGGTCTATTGATTGGAGCTTTGCACTTTGGTCATTTACCCACGGTTTTTGTACCCGCTGGCCCAATGATTACTGGCTTGTCTAATTCGGAGAAATCAAAAGTTCGCCAAAAAGCGGCACAAGGACTGGTGTCCAGACAGGAATTGCTTGAATCAGAGAGCAAGGCCTACTCAGGAGAGGGCACCTGTACGTTTTACGGAACCGCTAACAGCAATCAATTGTTGCTCGAGGCTATGGGGCTGCATGTGCCGGGAACTGCCTTTGTCAATCCCACTCAGTTTGCCGCCAGGGAGGCCTTGACAAGGGAGGCCGTAAGGACAGTGCTGGACATCACTCTTAAAAAGCGGTTTACACCGATTGGGCGTTTAATTGATGAACGCTGCATTGTTAACGCAGTGGTAGCGCTCTTGGCCACTGGGGGCTCAACAAACCATTTAATACACTGGGTCGCAGTCGCAAAGGCCGCGGGGATTAACCTTAATTGGGATGATTTTGCAGAGCTCTCCAAAGTAACTCCCCTAATTGCACGGGTCTACCCAAATGGGGAGGCAGATGTCAATCAGTTTCAGGTTTGTGGAGGTCCCGGGTTTGTGGTCTCCGAGCTTTTAGATGCGGGTCTTATGCACAAAGATGTCGTGACGGTTAGGCCAGGAGGGATACAGGAGTATTCAAATTCAGTTGAATATCAAAACCAAAAATTAGTTTGGAGTAAAACGGGGCCAAGCAAGGACCTATCAGTCCTGCGAGAAGTCAAAGCCCCATTCAGCCCCACTGGGGGAGTGGTACTTTTAAGGGGCAACCTGGGTAGAGGCGTTATTAAAACCTCGGCCGTACCCAGTGAGCTCCACCAAGTAAGGGCGCCGGCCTTGGTGTTTAACTCTCAAGAAGAATTACAGCTTTCGTTTCAAACGGGTGAGTTAGAGGCGTTTTGTAAATTACACGGCGGTGTCGTTTGCGTTGTACGCTGGCAAGGCCCAAGTGCCAACGGCATGCCAGAGCTGCACAAGTTGACACCGCCCTTGAGCGTACTGATGGCCAAGGGCTACAAGGTGGCATTGGTAACAGACGGCAGAATGAGTGGTGCGTCGGGCCAGGTGCCCGCCGCAATTCATTTGACACCCGAGGCTGCGCTAGGAGGGCCTTTAGCTAAAGTCGTCAGCGGGGACTCTGTAAACCTTGATTTAGCGACGGGTGAGTTGGATGTGCTAGTAGATTCAAAGCTTTGGGATGAGCGCAAGGCCAAGGGGATACCCACGGATTTGGTGGAGCAAAATAAGTTTGGTATGGGGCGCGAATTATTTGGTGGATTTAGGAAGAACGTCACATCAGCAGAGGAAGGAGCAGTTTCATGGATGGCTTAAAACCCCTCACAGCATCAAAGGTCATGCAAGACGCGCCTGTCATTCCTGTGATTGTTATTGATGAGCTCACCCATGCGGTTCCTTTAGCTAAAGCCTTATTGGCCGGTGGCATTAGGATGCTTGAGGTGACCCTTCGAACCTCCCAAGGATTAGAGGCTATTAGGGCTATTGCAAGCGAAGTGCCCGATGTGGTTGTAGGAGTGGGGACAGTGCGCAACGCGCACCAGGTACAGGAGGCTTTTAAAGCTGGGGCGCGTTTTGCAGTGAGCCCGGGGCTGACGGTGAGCGTGGCAAATGCTTGTAAAGAGTTAGGGCTCCCATTGCTGCCGGGTGTATCCACTGCGAGTGAAGTGATGCTTGCTCAGGAGTTAGGATTCAACGAACTAAAGTTTTTTCCCGCGGTCCCTGCCGGAGGCGTCAAAATGTTACAAGCTCTAGGCGGGCCTTTTACAAACGTTAAATTTTGTCCTACAGGGGGAATTAGCTTGGCCAATGCGGGTGAGTTTTTGGCTCTAAAAAATGTAGTTTGTGTTGGAGGCTCTTGGCTTGTTCCACCCCAAGCGTTGGAGCTTGGGGACTGGGGTTTGATCACGAGCTTAGCCCTTCAAGCGAGCCGTTTGAAGGGCTAAATAATCACTTGGCAAAAGCCCAGGGCTAAATCTTAGCTGCTCGAGCCAAATGCTTTTAGAGCGAATACTTTTGATTAAGTACCTGCTTGGACACAGGGCTCAATCGTCTCGTTGGATAAGTTCGATTTTGTAGCCGTCTGGATCACTTACAAATGCGATGATCGTGTTGCCGCCTTTGACTGGACCTGGTTCACGCGTGATGAGACCACCTGCACTGCGTATTTTGTTGCAAGTCTCATAGACATCTTTGGAGCCTAAAGCTAAATGTCCAAAAGCGCTCCCTAGCTCGTAACTTTGAACCCCGTAGTTGTAGGTGAGCTCAATCTCTGCTTGATGTGGGTTGCCCTCATAGCCTACAAAGGCTAGTGAGTAATTTTGGTCTGGGCGGTCCGTAGTCCTAAGCAACTGCATTCCAAGTACCTGTGTGTAAAAGTTGATGGATCTTTGTAGATCCCCCACTCGAAGCATGGTGTGAAGTAGTCTCATAGTTTTTTAAGGTAAGGGTAAAAAAAGGGGGGGCGAGGGCAAGCCGAGGTATAGCAGTCAAGGTGAGGCAAGAGTGGGTATCAAAAGTGGTAGTCTAAAAAGCTCTGGATATACCTGTACCGTACTCTGGGCACCTCTTATTTTATCGCTAAGTTTTTAAAAAAAAACCAGTTTTAATCATCATTTTTGGATAAAACCGGTCTGAATACCCTTATCCCCTTATAGTTTTTTAGCCTTATGCCGATAAATAAAGAGTGATAAATAAATCGCCAAAATAATTAATGACAAGGGGCAATGGAATGGAAGTTGAAACTTGGTTAACGATCGCTACTGTGATAGCAATTTTCCCTATAGCTTTGGTCAGTGGATTTGCCGTGGTTTGGGCTTACGCTGCGCTCAGTCAAGACAAATCTTAATGGTGGCTAGGTTGAGTTGGCATGTGGATTGCTAGAGTTATTTAAGATTTTTTATGTATA
>DAIUEA010000098.1:0-6919 GCA_036845365.1 Limnohabitans sp.
CTTTAGAAAGGGGTGTGGGAAACAATCCTGGACTGAATCTAAGCACATTTTGACCAAGATTTAAGGCGTACGCCCGTAATTGTCCTCTAGTCTAACAATGTCATCCTCACCCAGGTAGGAGCCAGATTGCACCTCAATAATTTCAAGCTCAATCGTGCCTGGATTTTCCAAGCGGTGTACCTCACCAATCGGTATGTAGGTTGACTGATTTTCAGTTAACAAAAACACTCTCTCTCCGCATGTGATGCGACCCGTTCCTTTAACCACAATCCAATGCTCAGCTCGGTGGTGGTGCTTTTGCAGTGAAAGCGAGGCGCCCGGCTTTACCCCTATCCTTTTGACCTGAAAGCGCGCTCCTTGGTCAACGCTGTCATACCAACCCCAAGGCCTTGCTACTCTTCTGTGTTGGGTTGCTTGCTGAACACCTTCCCGGGTAAGCATAGTAACGATATCTTTGACCTGCTCAGCGTGTGCTGAATCAGCAACTAAGAGCGCATCGGGAGTATCAATGATTAACAAATTATTGACACCTAGAGCGACCACTGGGCGGGCGCTTGCATGGATGTAGGTGTGAGTTGAGCCCTGAATGTAGCCAGGACCAACCACACGGTTTCCTGTCTCATCTGCAGAGGTCAGGTTGGCTACAGCGTTCCAACTTCCCACATCACTCCACTGCCCAGTAAAGGGAACCACAACTACGCTGGGATCTTTTTCCATCACAGCGTAGTCTATGCTCTGAGATCTACACTGAGAGAAAAAGTTTATCTCAGGTCTTGTGAATTCACCGTCCACTTTTGCATGAGCCGTTGCTTGCTCACAAGAGTGCAATATGTCCGGCGCATGCTCTTTTAAAGCTCGAAGCAGTGTGTCAGCTTTAATTAAAAAGATACCTGCATTCCAAAGAACGTTGCCACCTAGAATCAAAGCCTCGGCCTTGGCTGCATCGGGTTTTTCAATAAACCTTTTGACAGCTTTAGGTCCTTGATCACTTGAGCCTACTTCGGCCAAGCTCTCGATATAGCCATAGGCGGTGCTAGGAAAAGACGGTTTGACTCCAAAAGTCACAATCGAACCGGAATTTGCGGCCTGCACCCCTGAGTGCACCATCTTATGGAACAACGGGATATCGCTAATGTGGTGGTCAGCAGGACAAAATAACAACAAATCATCTTTTTCACAGCTTAGTGCGGCAAGGGCCATCGCTGGGGCCGTGTTTTTTGCAACTGGCTCAAGAATAATACTTGTAGGTACACCGACTTGATGAGACGCTGATTGCACAAAAAATCGATGATCTTCAGCAGCAACACAAATAATTTTAGGGTCAGGGCGTAAAGGATTTGGGGTCTCACCAGATTTGGCCAATCCCTGTAGTCTGATTAAGGTGTGCTCAATGAGGCTTTTGTTATCTATTAAAGGTACAAACTGTTTCGGCAGGGACTTTCTGCTAAGGGGCCACAATCTGGTCCCTGAACCGCCGCAAAGAATAACGGGAATTAGCATTGATTTGTATTGTTTAATTTTATAAATGTCAGAGTAATTATAAATTCTACCGAGGATAAAGTAAGGTGCATTTGAAAGTATTAAGCATTTTTCATAACAAACAGAGGGATTAATTCATAAATTTCGCTACACACCAAGTGCTAATTGTGTTTGATCAGTCTATATTAAATACTAAACTGAATAAGAAATTCAAGCTGACTGCCGCCAATAAAGCTGGCCCACTGATTCGCATAGAATACGGAGTTAATCAAAATAAACTTTGAACCGCAATGAAAACCGCACAACTCCTGCGATTGCGCCTTGTCAGGCTTGCGATTAACTGATTTACATCCCTAATTTAAGTTTAAAAAAATGCATATTTCGCTAAATAACTTGCTCAAACATTTCAACACAAATTTGTTGATATCGAGCGCATGTGCGATGGGTCTGTCATGGGTTGCTTTGCCCTCTTGGTCACAAATTCCTGGTTTGTCCCCAATGGCTGCTCAACAAAACGCGCTTGGCTTTGGAGCGGGCGCGGGCACAGGTGGGAACGCCATGGGCTCAGCACAAGACTTTAACAATGCCCAGGGTAACGGTGCCGGTGCTAATACAGGAGGCAATTCTCCCAACTTAGCCCCACTAAATTACGCAGATCCACTGCCAAGGACACTGCCCGGTCCGGCACAAAACTTGTCCTTGCCGCCTTTGAAGACCAACGATTTTCAGAAGTTTATTTTAGAAACCTCTGGGTATAAGTTACCTATTTTTGGTCAAGATTTTTTTGAAAACTTGCAGTTTACTCAAGTACAAAGAAACGGTGCCACGTTATCAACACAGTTGAACTCAAACATTTTTGCACCCCTTGAGAACTCACCTGTTAACGATAACTACACTGTGGGTCCTGGCGACCAGGTCGTAGTTCGGGTTTGGGGGTCAATTAATGAAGATGCAAAATTAATTATTGACCGCAACGGTTTAGTATCCATCCCACGAGTTGGCACAGTCAATGTTGCAGGTGTGAAAGCCTCACAATTAGAGGGCATTATTAAAAACGCTTTTTTTAAATACTACAAAAACTTTGAATTGAGTGTCACACTTGGTCAACTTAGGACCATTACCGTTTATGTGGTGGGCCAAGCCCGACGACCTGGTAGTTACTCCATCAGTTCTCTCTCTACACTGTCAAGTGCTTTATTTGCTACGGGTGGCGTCAACGCAAACGGCTCCATGCGTCGCATTCAACTCAAGCGTGATGGCAAAGTAATCTCTGAATTTGACTTGTACGACTTTCTCACACAAGGGAACAAGACAAATGATTTGAAACTAATAGATGGGGATGTACTTTTCATTCCAGCAGCCTATGGATATGCAGCGCTCGTTGGAAAAGTCAATAACTCTGCCATTTTTGAATTAAAAAATGAAGGCGAGACGATCGAAAAATTACTCAGTATTGCGGGTGGATTGCCTGTGACTGCCGATCAAAAACGTGGGACATTAGAGAGGGTCAATCCAAAGGAAAAACAACCTCGTGAGGTCATCAATTTTTCTATAGATCCCAAAGGTCTCTTAACTCCACTCAAAAGCGGTGATTTGCTGACCATATTAAGTATTTCGCCTGAGCTTTCAAACTCCATCACTTTAAGGGGAGCTGTCTCGCAACCCATTCGCTTGGCCTGGACCAAAGGAATGAGGATTAGAGACCTTATCCCTAACAAAGAAAGCCTCATTTCAAGAGACTCCATTAGAAGACAAAACGAAACTTTATTTGACGTTAACCAATTGGAGCGAACACAAATTGACAGACAAGAGTTACCTGCTGATTTGAGAGCTGGAAACAACACAGATTTTTCTAACAATCCTAACAATCCTAACAATCCTAACAACCTCGATATGCCTGTACTGGGTGCCTTGGGTGCAACAAATGGATTAAATTCAAGCGACTCGTTTATTAAAAAGCCCTTTACAGGCGCCATTAAAGACATTGCCCTTGACACACTAAGTAGAAGGATTGGGGATCTTTATGATGAGATTAATCTGGACTATGCTGTCATTGAGCGTTTGACGCCCCAAGAATTAAAAGTGACTCTCATTCCCTTTAACTTGGGCAGAGTGTTAGCCGATGAAAAAGATCCAGATAACCAATTGCTTCAACCGGGAGACATTGTTACTGTTTTTTCTGCACAAGACATCCGAGTTCCCTTATCTAAGCGAAGGATCATGGTCAGAATTGAGGGTGAAGTTGCTAAGCCAGGCGTTTACCAAGCCACCCCTGGCGAAACACTCTCGACCGTTATCCAACGTGCGGGTGGACTTACCCACGATGCTTATCTTTTTGGAAGCAACTTTACCCGAGAGGCAATCAAACTTTCTCAACAAGAAAACTTAGACCGTTTGGTCAAGCGACTTGACGCTGAGTACTCCTCCTCACTCACCAAAGCTATTCAAAGCGTTGGCGCAAGCGCGGACATCGCAGCAACTCAGTCTAGAGTTCTTGCCTCCCAAAATGCGGCCAGACAAGCGATTGAGCGTTTAAAAACTTTAAAGCCTGAGGGAAGAATTGCACTGGGCCTCAACCCTGAGCTTTACAACCATGTGGAGAAACTACCCGAACTACACCTTGAAAACGGGGACAGGCTTTTGATCCCAGCTAGACCTGATTTTGTTTATGTGTTCGGCTCAATCAACAGTGAATCTGCACTTATCTACCGGCCCAACTTAACTGTTGCCGATTATCTAAAGCTCTCAGGTGTGACGGCGGGAGCTGACCGTGAAAATGTTATTTTGGCCCGGGCAGACGGCACGGCTATCACCAATGGAAGCTCATTTTGGGACACCTCTGTGAACAACATTAAAGTGTTGCCTGGGGACACCATTTTGATGCCAGAGAAATTGGATCAAGAGAGTTCATGGAGCTCTGTGATCAGGAGCACAAAAGATATAAGTCAAATCTTTTATCAAATGGGTTTGGGTGTAGCGGCTATCAAAATACTTAAACAATAATAGTTCAATTCTGGAAAGCGCAAATGTCTGAATCCACCCTCCAAAGCACTGAGCATGAGAATGCAGATGACGAAATCAGTCTTTTAGAACTTGCGATTGCACTAGGTGAGGAGAAAAAAACTTTGTTTCTCATCCCCGCCTTCACCACAGCAGTTGCGGTGGTTGTCAGCCTGCTCATGACTCCCGTTTTTACGGCAAAGACTTTAATGTTGCCCCCCCAACAGCAACAAAGCAGCGCGGCCTCCGCCCTTGCAAGTTTAGGAGCCCTTGCGGGTATGGCGGGTGGTTTAGCCGGTGTTAAAAGTCCAGATGAAATGTACATCGCATTCATGGAGTCCGAGACCTTACAAAACGCTGTCATCAAAAAGCTTGATCTTCAGGCAAGGTACGAGGCTTTAACTATGGGTGACACTCGAGTCGCCCTAAAAGGACTTGTAAAAATAACTTCCGATAAAAAGTCAGGACTTATCTCCATTGAGGCGAGCGACAAAGACCCAGCTTTTGCTGCAAAACTTGCCAACATTTATGTGGATGAGTTGCATGATTTACTTGGCAAGTTGGCAGTGACCGATGCCCAACAACGCAGACTCTTTTACGAACAACAAATTAAAAAAACTCAAACCGAGTTTTCACAAGCCGAGGCTGAGTTTAATTCTGCCAATGAGCGCTCAGGCATGCAACTGACATCCATCGTTGCAGAGTCTGGGATTAGAGAAAACGCCCAACTTAGAGGTCAAATTGCAGCTAGGGAAGTACAACTTCAAGCAATGAGTCAATTTGCAACGCCTCAAAATCCAGAGTCACAAAGGCTTAGCAGCGAACTCTCCGCCCTCAGAGACCACCTAAGTAAACTCGAAGCCGGTAGTGGCGCCCGCAAAGCCCCCTACACTCCCTCCCAACAAGAGGCGGTCAAAGCCTACAGAAATATCAAAGTGCAAGAGGCTATGCTGGAGATATTGATCAAACAATACGAGCTTGCCCGAGTCGATGAGGCAAAAGAGGGACCTCTTTTGCAACAGGTAGATCCTGCGACCCCCCCAGAACGCAGATCAAAACCTAAGCGCACACTGATTGTGTTGGTCTCCGCTCTGGGTGGACTGTTCTTAGGCGTTTTAGCGGCCTTTATAAGACGGTCATTAAAGAAAGCCTCGACTGATCCAGAATCATCTCAACAAATCCTGAAACTGAAAAATGCTTGGTCATGGAGTAGGAATAGTTCTAGCTCAACTTAACCCCCTTTTACAGTACCTGTCACTGTACCTGTAACTGTAACGGCACAACCCAGCACACCATGTCTTTTTTAGGCCCCTTAACCCCCTACCTCTCTGGCTTTTTAATAAGCGCGCTTTGCGTGGGTCTTTTGGCATCCCCCATTCTCTCCAAGCTCGGTCTTGACAAGCAATCAGGTATTCAAAAGGTTCATACCAAACCCACCTCTCGTTTAGGGGGTGTAGGTATATTTTTTGGACTGTGCTCAGGGATCTTTTTTGTTAAGGACGAACTTCCAAACGACGCTATTTTGGGAGTCTGTTTGCTGATAGGGTCCATTCCCGTTTTTGTTAGCGGATTGATTGAAGATTTAACCCACAAAGTTCACCCGACAACTCGTCTTTTAATGGCCATTGCGTCGGCCTTGTTGATACTTTGGATACTGCATGTTGGCGTGCACAGAACGGATATAGCCGTTTTTGACTTCCTGCTTCGTCTTCCGTTCTTTATGACTCTGCTCACCATTTTGGTTGTGTCAGGTTTCACAAACGCCATAAATATCATTGACGGTTTTCACGGGCTTGCTAGTGGCTGCGTCATGATTATGTTGATGTCCCTTGCCTTGATTAGCTACAACGTTCAAGACTGGACTGTCATGAGACTTTGTTTGCTGACTTTTTTTGTAACCCTGGGTTTTGGAATTTGGAATTGGCCTTTTGGCAAAATATTCCTTGGTGACGCGGGAGCTTATCTGATTGGTTTTTGCGTCGTCGAGTTGGGATTACTCATACCTTACAGAAGTCCTGAAATCTCACCCATGGCCCCCGTATTGGTGGGCATCTACCCTTTGGTTGAGACTGTATTTAGTATGTACAGAAGAAAATTTGTAAGAACTCACCCACTCAATCACCCCGATGCTCTGCATCTACACACGATGCTCTACAGACGGCTCTTCTCGCCAAAGGGTCTGAACGTCTCTGCTAAAACCAAAAACGCCTCAAACGCAAAGGTCAGTGTTGTATTTTGGATTCTCACCGCATTGCCCTGCACTCTGGCATGTCTTTTTTCTGGTCAAACCAGTGTGTTGTTGGTTTGTATGGCTGGATTTGCTTTGCTCTACACTTGGATTTACCGTCGTTTGGTTTTCTTTAAAATACAAAATTGGTAATGTTGTTTTAGGTTTTAGAGTTTCAAACCTAAAGTTTTATATTCTTCATCCAAACTATTA
>DAIUEA010000099.1:0-3759 GCA_036845365.1 Limnohabitans sp.
CCAGGTGGTGTGGCAGGGGTGTAGTCGAGTAGACTACCCCCTATGCCGATTTAAATAAATGTAAGAGTGATGCAGATTAAAGCACTGTGACCCAAGGCGAGCCGGTATCTGGAGCGGCAACCAATAAATCGTTTTCACTGCACCCAAGCGCTTGACTTAGGCAGTTTAAAACAATGTCGGGTCGGTTGTTTCGTTCACTCAAGTGAGCTGCCAACACTTTGTTGAGGCTAGAGTGATTTAATTCACTCGCAAGCTTACAGGCCGCAGTGTTAGATAGATGGCCAAATGGGCCGGATATGCGGTCTTTTAAAAACTGAGGATAAGAGCTAGACTGAAGGAGCTCAGAGTCGTGGTTGGTCTCCAGCATTAAGGCGTTACACCCCCTTAAATGCTCAAAGACGTGAGGGCTTATGTGGCCCAAATCTGTCAATACCCCTAGACTGACTGATCCATCTGAGATTCTGACTTGAAGGGGCTCTCTTGCATCGTGAGGCACAGTAAATGGGGTCACTTGTAATGCGCCTAATCCAATGACTTGGGTGTCCTTTGCCACATTGATCTGAGAGTCGCTGAACCCCCACCCTAAACCGTTGCAGGCCAACCATGTGCCTTGACTCATCCAAACGGGAATTCCAAGTGAGCTGGCCACTCTTTTGGTGTGTCCCACATGATCCACATGTTCATGGGTAATGAAAATGGCGTCTAAATTGTCAAGAGTAAGATCGGCTTGTATGAGCCTTCGCTCAAGCTCTTTGAGTCCCAGACCACAATCAATCAACATCCTGGTGGATTGAAGACCGCACTGTGCCTCCACCACCGATGCGTTTCCTGTGCTGCCGCTTCCAAGGTTCTTAAATCTAAGCACGCTGAGAGCAATTAGAAGTCAAAAAGAACAAAGTGATTACTTCAATTCATCAACCAGAATGGACGCGATCGTGTTGGCGATCTCCCCTTTATCGGGGTCCCCAGCGTTGTTTAATACACTGATCTTGGTAGTCTCGTTTTCGCTAACCATTTTGAGTCTGTATTTCTGAGGTCCAACGACAGTTGTTTTGGAGGGAGTAAATAAGCTTTTGTACCAAGGCACATCACTCTTTTCTTTTGGTTTATCAACAAAGCGCACAAAATAAAGCCCAGCTTTACGGTCTCTGTCCTCCACCGTAAAGCCTCCTCTATCAAGCGCAACTCCCAGCCTTCTCCATGCACTGTCAAATCCTTGTGAGAGCACAACAACGGGTGAACCGTCCACCTTCATCATTTTGGCTGACAAAGACAGAGTAATTCCCTCTAAAGACTTAGAAGCGAACTCTGGCGAGGAACCTAATTTGACCATTAGTTTACGCAAAAATTCGTTCTCTAACTCTAAGTCATTGGGACGCGGTTTCCAAGTAGTGGTTATCTTGGATATATCCGTGTATTCTTCTGAGATACCTCGCTGCGAGATGTAGATCTCACAACTATCGGGTCCAGTAGACTCAATTCGAGTGCGGTACCTATCCCTGAGTCCGCTGTCGCTTACCGAGGTCATTACTTTGCCCAGGTAGCGGTGAAATAAATCTTGAGGAAGATTGGCTTTATTCTCTGCCCAATCTGTTTCTAAGAGTCCCAACTCTTTTTGATCGGTTGTGTAAACGAATCCGTTCTCTAACCAAAATGCGTGTATGAGTGGCCAAACTTGGTCAGAGGATTTTTTGACTACCAACCAGCGCTGCCCCCCGTCCCTTGCAATACTGATGTCTCCAATGTTGGATGGGCTCACTTTAGTTGGATTGGCCTGGTTACCGATGTTCTTTGCGCTCACTCCGCCTGGGATAGCGTACCTGGCGTTGCTAGGTAATTGGGATAGGTCGGGTGGGATATCTAATGGGGTCGTTTTTACTTCTGAGGATGTTTTGTAATCAACTTTATTACCGTTAAAAGTAGTCGACTCGCAACCGGTTAAGATCGATAGAGCGGAATATGCAAGGAGCATTACAGCGATGCCCGTTAGTCCTGGCAATCGAATTTTTTGATGTTGTGAAGAAAACGTGTTCAAGTAAATTCCTTGGCTTTGGTTCAAAGCAAACCTGCTGAGGTAAGTGCTTGTTGGAGGACGTGCTCGTTGCTTTGGGTAAGTGGGGTCATAGGCAGTCGCATTGTGCTTTTGCAAAGTCCCATCTTAGACATGGCCCATTTGACAGGGATGGGATTTGCTTCCACGAACAAGTACTTGTGGATGGGCAAGAGTTGAAACTGGATTTGCATGGCTTTTTTTACATCGCCTGCAATGGCAGCCATGCACAACTCATGCATGAGTTTAGGGGCAATGTTAGCACTAACGCTCACATTTCCACGTCCACCACAAAGCATCAGAGCAACTGCGGTTGGATCGTCGCCTGAATAAACGCTAAAACTAGGGGGTAGCTCTTTAATTAACCACTGAGCTCGTTCGATGTTGCCGGTTGCTTCCTTGATGCCCACTATGCCTGGGACTTTGGACAATCTAACTACAGTGTCATGTTGAAGATCGGCAACTGTACGCCCTGGTACGTTGTACAAGACCGTGGGTAAGTCAACAGATTCTGCAATGCTTTTGAAATGCAAGTACTGTCCCTCTTGGGTAGGCTTGTTGTAGTAGGGAACCACCTGAAGTTGGCAGTCTGCGCCCACTTTTTTAGCAAATTTTGCAAGCTCAATTGCTTCACTTGTTGAATTAGCCCCGCATCCCGCCATGATGGGTACGCGCCCTTTGGCTTGCTCAACTGAGACATGAATAATCTCACAGTGCTCGTCCACATTGACCGTGGGGGACTCACCCGTTGTACCGACTACTGCGATGCAGTCCGTGCCCTGATCGATATGCCAATCGATGAGTTTGCGAAGAGTTGCGTAATCAACGCTTGAGTCTTCATGCATCGGTGTAACAAGGGCGACGATACTTCCGGTAATAGGTGTCATGAATGCAGATTAAAAGATCTAAAGTTAGCTATTCTAACGAGATGTGGCCCGGTATAACCGAGCAGGGGTAACTTCCTTTTGAGCCCGAGCGGCAACAATTCTTTGAACACATCGATCGGGACGCTCCAAATACACCTCCTCAAAGGAAATGACTCGTAGATTTGCGCAAATCTGAAGTAATTCGCCTGTTTTTAGCAAAAACTCAGGTCTTCTTGGGCGTCCAATCGCTTCATGGCCTGCTGAAAATGTTTCATAAATTAAGATGCCATCCTCTGCTAAAGCCTGCAAAATGTGCGGCCATAAGGGTCTCCACAAATAATTAGTAACGATAATACCGTTGAAATATTTGCCCTCAAAAGGCCAGTTAGCCTCTTGAGTAAGTGCTGGATCCGCAAGTTGCGCAGCCTCTAGATCACACTGCAAAACCTCTCCATAAGCCCGACAAGCTTGTACACAAACTGGATCTTTATCCACTCCAAGTACCTTTCGTCCTGATTCGAAGAACCATTTCATGTGTCTGCCCTGACCGCAGGCTAAATCCAGTATTTCAGGACTCTGACCATCCTTTGGCGATGAGCTCTTTGGGATCAGATGAGCCCAACGCAAAACCCACTCGGAGGGTGGGATTGGATCGGTTTTTATGAGCACCTAAAAGCAACTCCACATTTGATTTGCAGTATCAATCACAAAGTCAGGTTTTAGGTAAAGCAAGAAAACAAAAAATAAAACGATTGCGATTAGCAAAAATAATGCAGCCTTGAACCAAGCTTTACCGCAAGGATATGCCTGTTCTCTTCCTGTTTACCGGAAGCCACAGCGATT
>DAIUEA010000099.1:3769-6831 GCA_036845365.1 Limnohabitans sp.
GACGAATCAAGTTCAAGTTCAGGCATTAAGTGTAAGTCGTAAAGGTCTGGAAAACAAAAGTTCAAACCGGTACAAGTGGGCGAACGACCGGGGTATCTTTAACGGGTAAGTTGATCAGTGCAGCAAAGAAACCAAGAGCAGCGCACAGTTTCCAAACCAAATCATAGTTTCCGTACAGATCGTATAAATAGCCCCCTAGCCAGACCCCCATAAAGCTGCCCAATTGATGGCTTAAAAAGACAAAACCGCTCAGCATGGACAGGTGGGCAACGCCGAAAATTTGCGCTATGACCGCGTTGGTGGGCGGGACCGTAGAGAGCCATAAAAACCCCATGACGCTTGAGAATATATAGACGCTTTGGGCAGATAAAGGAGTATTTATAAAAATGATGATCGCTATAGCCCTACCCAGGTAAATGGCCGATAGTATTTTGTTTTTAGCAAATTTTTGTCCCAGCGTTCCAGCCAAGTAAGTTCCAAAGACATTGAAAAGACCAATTAACGCTAAAGCGTAGCTTGCGACCTGGGGTGATAGCCCGTGATCTTTTAAATATCCAGGCATGTGTACGGCAATAAAAACCACTTGAAAACCGCACACAAAATACCCAGACATGAGGAGTTTAAAACTCCTCAAACCGAAAGCTTCCCGTAAAGCTTGAAGGACACTTTGTTTGTAAACACCTTGGGTTGCGAGTTCAAAGTTAGGCTCCCTCAAGCCTAAGGACAAGGGCAGAATAACTAAAACCGCACAAGCTAAAACGACCAGCGCTGTATACCAACCCAGGGAGGAGATCAGCCACCCCTCAGTGGGTACCATTAAAAACTGCCCAAATGAGCCTGCCGCAGCAGTCACACCCATTGCCCAGGACCTTTTGTGTGCAGGGATATTTCTACCAATTAATCCGTAAATGACGGCGTAAGTTGTGCCCGCTTGGGCCGAGCCAATTAAAAGCCCAGCAGTCAAAATCAACACCTGCGGCGTCTCAGAGTTGGCCATGCCCAAGATACCGAGCGCATAAAACAACGCGCAGACGACAATTACTTTGAAAGCCCCAAATCGGTCCGCTAATATTCCGGAAAATATCCCAACCAAACCCCAGGTCAAGTTTTGTACGGCGATTGCAAACGAGTAATCTTGACGAGTCCAGTCGTGAGCTTGTGTCATCGGTTGAAGCCATAATCCAAACCCGTGGCGCACGCCCATCGCAAGAGAGATGACGGCGGCGCCGCATATAAGAACTTGCCACATGGGCAAAGGCGCCACTGGAGTTGACGGATTCGCCTGTTTTGGGGTGTTTGATTGAGTTGTGTCCATGGATACGGTATTGCTTTTTGTAATGCTTGATGTATATTTTCGCTTATTCTGGGGTAGATTTAAGTTCGCTTCATCTCGAATATGAATATCAATAATGTACTAATTTTTTTAAATTCTTTATACCGTCGGAGTTCGATTTTTTCTAGATCCTGTTAATTTGTCCAGTTAAGTAAAATGACTTTGATTACAATTGCGCGCTATGGCCACAAAACAAACTGATTATTCTGAGAGTTCGATTCGAGTTCTAAAGGGACTTGAACCTGTTAAACAACGTCCTGGTATGTACACCCGTACGGACAATCCCCTGCATATTATCCAAGAGGTTTTGGATAACGCGGCGGATGAGGCGCTTGCCGGTCACGGGAAAAAAATTAGCGTGACCCTGCACACGGACGGATCAGTGAGCGTGGATGATGACGGGCGTGGAATCCCGTTTGGAATGCATCCGCAGGAAAAAGCACCCGTTATTGAGCTTGTCTTTACACGCCTTCACGCAGGCGGAAAATTCGATAAAGGTTCGGGCGGGGCGTACAGTTTTTCAGGCGGTCTGCACGGGGTGGGGGTCAGCGTTACCAACGCCCTGTCCAAACGCATGGAAGTAACTTCTTATAGGGAAGGTAAGGCAGCGCACTTGGCCTTTCAAGGGGGGGACGTCACTGAGCCTTTGAAGGTTCAAAAGATAGGTGCTGACATGCGCCCTACGGGGACTTCGGTCAGGATGTGGCCCGACGCGAAGTACTTTGAATCTACAAACTTGCCCATGCAAGAGTTGACTCACCTCCTGCGCTCTAAAGCCGTATTGATGCCGGGTGTGAGTGTGGAGCTAAGGATTGAAAAAACCAAGGAAGTGCATACCTGGGTTTACAAGGCGGGTCTAAGGGATTATTTGATGCAGTCCTTAACCGCCGACCCTGTCATACCTTTATTTGAGGGCGAGGGTTTTGCAGATGCGAGTCACGAGTCTTTTGCTGAGGGGGAGGGTGCACATTGGTGCGTTGCCTTTACAGAGGACGGACATCCTCTTAGAGAGAGCTATGTGAATTTAATTCCCACCAGTGCGGGTGGAACTCACGAAAGTGGTTTAAGGGACGGTTTATTCAGCGCCGTAAAGAGCTTTATCGATTTACATGCCTTGCTACCCAAAGGGGTAAAACTATTGCCCGAAGATATCTTTGCAAGAGTGAATTTTGTGCTGAGTACAAAAGTGTTGGATCCGCAGTTTCAAGGGCAAATTAAAGAGCGCTTGAACTCGCGGGACGCAGTCAGGTTGGTCTCAAGTTTTGTAAGACCTAGCCTTGAGCTGTGGCTCAACCAACACGTGGACCTTGGGAAGAAGTTGGCAGAGCTTGTCATTAAAGCGGCTCAGTTGCGCCAGCGTGCGGGTCAAAAAGTAGAGAAAAGAAAGGGCTCCGGTGTAGCCGTACTGCCGGGTAAGTTGACCGACTGTGAAAGCAAAGATATTGCCAACAATGAGGTCTTTTTGGTGGAGGGAGATAGTGCGGGTGGCAGTGCCAAGATGGGACGAGACAAGGAGACCCAAGCTGTGTTGCCTTTGCGAGGTAAGGTGCTCAATACATGGGAGGTCGAGCGTGACCGCTTATTTGCCAACACCGAAATACACGACATTGCAGTGGCCATCGGTGTCGACCCCCACGGAGCAAACGATTCGCCCGATCTGAGTGGACTGCGTTACGGCAAGGTCTGTATCTTATCGGATGCGGATGTGGACGGCTCGCATATCCAAGTC
>DAIUEA010000100.1:0-4054 GCA_036845365.1 Limnohabitans sp.
ATTTGTTGGTTAGATAGCAGGCGAAGGTACTTAGCAGCCGTAGCCCCCCCATAGCCTCCTCCAACGATAACCACATGAGCGGCTTTTAGGTTTTTTTGAGCGGCCCCGTTTAGCAAAAGCTCCCCTAGGGGTTGAGCGCCCGCGTATTGAAGCACTCGGTCTGATCCCAAACTCAAGGCTAGGGCAGGTACAAGCGCGGATTGAAGGAGGTTACGTCTTTTCAAATCAGTCTTATGGTTTAGGGTATGTGCGATCCAAAAACACAGGTTGAGCGGAAAAATATTCCACCGTTGTGAGCAGTTGCTTCGCGTCCAAGCCCCTAACTAAACGGGCCATGACTGAGGAACTAGGCTCCGCGGCTTGGTACCGTTGTAATTTCGTGAGCAACTCTTGAGCGGATTTGCCGGCTAAGCTAGGAATTTTTGATCCCTCTGCACTTTGGCCATATGTGCCGTGGCACTGGGAGCACATCGAGGCATTAACTCTGTCGTAAAAAGATTCACGGGCAAGGGGGCCAGTAGCAGACCATTGAGTTGCAGAATTTTTAGAATTTTCGGAGCTAGAAACTCCCACAACCTGAGCAAAAGCAGCTGCGCAAAGGACGGTTAAGTTTAAAAGTCCAATTAAAAGTAAAGCTTTTAGACTCACTGAAGACTTTGGTCGCTGTCTTTGTGTATGGGTTGATGTGTATCGAAGGTTCATTGGAGCAGATTGTAATTAATGTTGTTTAACCGACCTCAAATGATCTTAATGAATTCAGATTACGGACCCAACGCTAAAAACATAAATTGCCATAACTCGATGATTTACAAAAAGAAATCGCAGTTTTCCTTTGATCTCGAATTGAATTAATTCTTTCTTAAGAGCGATCAAATGCCCAACTCTTTAGCAGCATATGTCTATTTATGCCAAACTTTAGCTTAGAAAGTTTGGCAATGCGCATCCCCCCTCATAGTGCGAGTGCTTGCAAACTTTTGAGTTCTCGGCTTGAAGCGCGGATATTTAGACACTGATCTTTTATCTGTTTTTGCAGTGTTTTTTACCCGATAAAATTCCTTGATAGATATCTTTCAGGGTTCGGATCAATAATTATCCACGCGGTTTCGCTCAAAATACAATGACCCTTTGAAAGATAGTTATAGCTCCAAAGCAAGAGCTATTGGGGCACAATGGAGTGTTGTAGATGCAGCTAAGGTTTGAAAAAATGATGAATACAAGACGCAATGCACTAAAAAAAGGCGCTGCTTTATCGACTCTACTGTTGGAGTCCCTTATGCGAGCTGAGGACAGTTTTGCATATCAACAAAGTGCTTTTGATGCCAAAACAGTTGCAGAATTAAACAAATCTCTGGGTTTGAGTGTGCCCCTTGAGAGCAGTCAAATAAGCCTCCTTACCCCAGAGATTGCAGAGAACGGGGCCGTCGTTCAAGTGGCCGCTACAACGACTCTTGCAAATGTGAGAAGGTGGATTTTTTTAGTTGAAAAAAATCCAATACCCTTGGTGGCTATTTTTAATCTAACAGAGGATGTCTTGCCAAGCATCACTGCTCGCTGCAAATTTGCTCAAACCTCAGACTTTATTGCTTATGCACAACTAGCCGATGGACGCGTCTATTACAACAAAAAAGAAGTGAAAGTAACCCTGGGTGGGTGCGGGGGTTGAGTGGTTGAGTGGTTGAGGCACTAAGTCTGATGCCTTGAGCCGCACTTAACTGGCTATTAAAAAAAGTTTGTTTTAAAAATAATTTTTGGAGAATGAAGTGTCTGACCCAATGAGAATTCGTTTGCAGTCTGTAGCAGGCGTGACGACAGTGAAAGTTTTAATGAGCCACGAGATGGAGTCGGGTCAAAGAAGAGGGGAGGACGGGCGAATCATACCCATTTGGAATATCCAGGACGTTAGCGCATCTTGGAATGGCAAAGTTGTTATGACCGCGGAGTGGGGGGGTGGGATTTCAAAAAATCCATTCATGCAATTTGCTGTCAAAGGAACAAAGCCAGGCGACAAAATATCCATTACCTGGAAAGACAACAGGGGGGATTCTCGTACCGATGAGGTTCTTGTGACTTGAAGGATGTTCATGTCCAGGCCTAAACGCTATTAATTAAGAACTAAAGATGCAATTCCCTGTGCTTAGATCAAATCCTCCAAGGCCCAAGCGCGTAGCGCTTAGTTGGGCAGTCTTGATCATGATATGGATTTCCTCCCTCACAACGCTACAAGCTCAGGACACTTTAGCGCCAAATGCGAAGAGCCTCCCCCCTGAAGGCTCTAGCGAAAAGGCCATCGCCGAGTACCGTCAGATGCTACAAGATGAAAATCCAGCGGATTTGTATGTACTCAAAGGTAAGGCGTTGTGGGACCAAGCGCGAGGTCCAAAGCAGCGGGCACTCAGTAATTGTGACCTTGGGTTAGGGGTTGGTGTCGTCAAGGGAGCCTGGATTCAGTTACCAAGATATTTTGAGGATACCAAAAGCGTACAAGATTTGGAGTCTAGACTTCTCAGTTGTATGCAAGATATTCAGGGTTTCAATTCGGGGGAGTTAGTTCGCTCAGACTTTTCAAACCCAGAACGTGTGAATTTGTCGTTGCTTGCTGCTTACGTTGCATCCGAGTCTGAGGGCTTGCCTTTTAAAGTTCCACTCTCAAATGCGGCTGAATTGGAGATGTACAGGGCAGGTAAAAAACTCTTTTACTATAGGGCAGGTACACATGACTTTTCTTGTTCTACCTGTCACAGCGATGACTCACGAAGAATTCGTCTGCAAGACCTTCCCAATTTAACAACCCAAGCTGGGGCGGGTTTCGCTTATGGCTCATGGCCGGCTTACCGTTTATCTACTGGCTCAGTTTGGACCATGCAACAACGATTGGCCGATTGTTTTAGGCAGCAGCGCTTTCCCAAGCCCATTTTTGCAAGTCATGCAACTATTGCTTTGTCCGTTTATATGGGAGTAAATGCCAATGGGGCCAAAGCCGCAGCTCCTGGACTCAAAAGGTAGGTTTATGCTCCGCAAATCATTTAAACCGACTTGTCTGAATGAAACAATTAAACGCATAGCGTTCTTTAGATTCTTTCGCTATTTACCCCCCTTTGCTAAAGCCAGTGTTTGCGTATCATGTTTTTTTTACTTGGTGGTCCTGTCCAGCATAAGCAGTTGTTCACAACAGGCCCGAGAGGACCAAATCAACTTAGGTGGTACGCAAAGCTCAATCCCACAGCCAATTCAAGCACTCATCTTTAAAAGCAGGGGCGAACCCAACATTTCTGAAATGATCAGGGATTCTTTTGAGTCTTTTGGTATTGCTGATGTGGACCGGCTCAATCAAGACCCAACCCAAGACTACTGCTCCAAACTAGCTGAGAACTCAAGTGCTGGAGAGATTCTTAAAAAAAAGGATCAAAATGTAGTTGATTCGGCGTTATTGGAGAAAATAAGGATTCAAAACCAGAGCCTTATTTCTTTTCCCCGTGATTCAATTTATTTCGGGGACTACAAGCGAGGAGAAAGTATTGCTCAAGACGGAAGGGGTAAGACCTGGAGCGATAAAGCGGATCAAGAAAATGGAGGAAACTGCTACAACTGCCATCAGTTAAGCAAAGAGGAGTTGTCATACGGTAGCCTTGGGCCAAGTCTTTACAAATACGGCATTTTAAGAGGGGTCAATGATCTAAACTCATTCAATGAATTGACCCACTCAAGTACCTCCCCCTTAGTTCAATACACCTGGGGTGTGCTCGTGAACTCAAAGGCTTTTAATGTGTGTACGGTCATGCCAAGGTTTGGAGTCCCTGTTGGGGTGAGCCACTCTAAACCCACCTTGAATGAACAACAACTCAAGGATCTTATGTCATTGCTCCTCGATCCTCGGTCCCCCGTAAATCAATAATCTTGACGCTTAAAGAGGTATAGCATTAAATCACTAGCCACCCATAAGGTGATCGCAGTTATGCTTAGACCTCAGGCCCACTTGGCAAATAGGTGTAGTCCTTTTGTTGAATCAAAATATAGGTTAATACGGATTGATTTTTGTCAACCTGGGGGCATACTC
>DAIUEA010000100.1:4064-6811 GCA_036845365.1 Limnohabitans sp.
TCATCTCAAACATTACGAGCTTTAAATATGAATTTAATTGATGAGCCCAAACCACATCAGTCAGCTGACTTGGTGCGACCTATTCGTTGTAGTTTGCCGTCTTTGACCCACGGGAGTTGTTGTTCAAAAGGCGACCGCAGGGGTTTCTTGACCTCATTGATTGGAATGGGTATTTATGCTGGAATTGAGAAAACCTACGGCGCGCAGGGTGATAGTACAAAAGTTACACAGACTGATCTTTTGGCGCCTAGTTTGATTGATGTTCACCACCACGTTTTTGCGCCTGATTATTTGCGCGAGCTTCAGGCGGCTGGTCTAGCAGAGCCACCTGCACGCAACTGGTCATTGGCGAAGAGTTTAGATGATATGGATGCTGCGGGGGTGACGACTGCGCTGACCTCTCCGACCACGCCTGTTGCTAGTTTTGGAGATTCACAAACCAGGCAACGGGTTGCGAGAATGTGCAACGAGTACGGTGCTCAATTGGCTGCAGATAGACCAAAAAGATTTGGATTTTTTGCAACGCTACCCATGTTGGATGTGGATCAGAGTTTGGCCGAAATTGCATATTCAATGGATACCCTGAAGGCGAGCGGCATTGCGATGCTCACAAGTTATGATGGTAAGTGGCTGGGTGACCCTTTGTTTGAGCCGGTCATGCAGGAGATCAACAGAAGAAAATTGGTGGTCTATACGCATCCCGCAAACCCAAAATGTTGTAGCCCTTTGCAGCAAGGCGTGCCCGGCTCGGTGATTGAATTTGCGACCGACACCACTCGGACCATAACCAGTCTACTTTTTTCTGGTACAGCCCAAAAATACAAAGATATTCGTTTTATCTTCTCACACGCAGGCGGGACATTGCCTTTTTTGATTGAGAGACTAACGATGCTCCCCAAAATTAACCCCGAATTTGGTAAAAAAATTACCTCTCAGCAGGTTTTGGAATTGGTGAAGGGGTTTTATTACGACACTGCCCAAGCATCCCACCCCGGTGCGTTGTTGTCTCTCTTAAATTTAGTTGACGTGTCTCAAGTTGTTTTTGGGACCGATTACCCCTACAGGACCTCCTTGGAACACGTCCAAGGTCTGGCAAAGTATGGGTTTACCAAGGATGATTTATTGGCCATAAACGGCAAAAACATCCAAAAATTGCTGAAAATTTAGCTCGGAATTGGATATTTTGAGATTTTTTAATTTTCGGTTCCTCTAATGTTTTTTGTCATTGACATTAGTTACTTTGGGGAGTAAAAGAATTGATACAATGAGCACATCGAATCTAGGATAAACCCTTGTTTTTTGTTAGCTGTATCAGCGGCTGGTGTAAACCCTAGACGGTTGATTCATTTTTCTTAGGCAATAAACGTGAACAAGATGACACATTTTTCGCAAAAGTTGGCTGCAGGCCTTTTATTCATTGGTGTTTGGTTATCAAGCGCTGCTTGGGCTGTCAATGATCTGCCTGGAGGTCCTGCTGTTAGAGAGTACAGCATTCAAATCCCAGCCACCAAAATTGCAGAAGAGCAAGTTTGGTTGCATTGGTTCATGATGATTATTTGTACCGTCATCTTTCTTGCCGTTTTTGGGGTGATGTTTTACTCAATCCTCAAACACCGCAAATCTCTAAACCACAAGGCTGCAAACTTTCATGAATCTGTGAAAGTTGAAATCGCTTGGACAGTGATTCCCTTCATCATTGTTATTTTTATGGCCCTTCCTGCAACCAAAGCAGTGGTTGCAGAGAAAGATACGTCTAATGCTGATCTAACCATCAAAGCCACCGGCCAACAGTGGAAGTGGGGATACGATTACTTAAAAGGTCAGGGAGAGGGAATCTCAATTGTTTCCACTTTGGACAACGATCAGCGCGTAATGTCGAACAACGGCGCGGTGGGTGTTGATATCGATGATTACTTGCTGAAAGTGGATAACCCATTGGTCGTCCCTGTTGGCAAAAAAGTCAGAATCATAACCACTTCAACAGACGTCATTCATGCTTTTGCAGTACCATCATTCGGTATCAAACAAGACGCTATTCCAGGATTTGTGCGAGACACATGGTTCAGGGCAGAAAGAGTCGGTGATTTTCACGGGCAATGTCAAGAGCTTTGCGGCAAAGAGCATGCTTACATGCCCATCCATGTCAAAGTAGTCAGCCAAGAGGACTACACCGCATGGGTGACCGAGCAGGCTCACAAAATGGCGGCACTACAAGATGATCCCAATAAAACATGGACCAAAGAAGAGTTGTTGGAAAGGGGTTCAAAAGTTTATGCAGCCAACTGCCAAGTATGTCACCAGCCCAACGGTAAGGGTGGTGGCGCAGTCAAGCCGCTTGATGGAGCAGCGGTGGTGTTGAATGCCGATAAATCTAAGCAAATCATGGTTTTGCTTAATGGACAAAATAACGGGGCCATGCCTAGCTGGAAAGCTTTGAGTGATACAGACTTAGCTGCTGTGATCAGTTTTACCAAAAATCATTGGTCAAACAAAACAGACCAAGTTGTTCAGCCTTCTGAAGTTTTGGCAAGCCGTAAGCAGTAAGTAACTAGCAATAATTTTTCAAGCAATTAGTCTTTAAAGGAAATCAGCATGAGCGCAGTTCTTGACCCCCATGGGCATATTGCAGGCGATCACGATCATGATCACCACGGAGCACCTCACGGTTGGCGCCGTTGGGTGTTTGCGACCAACCACAAAGATATTGGAACCCTTTATCTTTTATTCGCATTCACCATGTTCTTAAT
>DAIUEA010000101.1:0-1149 GCA_036845365.1 Limnohabitans sp.
CTGTGATGCGCCGGAGCTAGCTTCTTATTGATTTGAGTTCCAAATGGTTTTTTAGTAATTTGATTTTTAATATTCTGATCTCGCTTTTTTTTATGTGCTGAGGAGACTGTTTTATTTTGATAATGTATTTTGGATATAAATCGTTTGGAGCCATTATTTATAAGCTTTATGTTTTTCAAAGAAGTATTAGAAACGACCTCTATCTTAGATGTAGGTTTTTTTGAGCAACCAAACTGAAACGAAGTAAAGAGAAAAATACTTTCCTTGTCATTTAATAATTCAAACTTTGTGGGAACGTTATTTGAGGATATTTCTTCAGGTTTTAAATTATCTGCCACGCCGTAAACATCCCCTTCACCTGGGCTGGTGTTTTGTGAATCCATTGAGTTTTCAGGAAAAGGTGTTTCTGTTGAGCCACCTGAGCCAGCTACGTCTACAGTTGGGACTGAGTTTGGTAAGTTGTTTAATTTATTTAATCCCTTTGTTGAATCAATGCTCAATGCACTAACAACATTGGTTTGCTCAGTGAAATTGAGAATTGGTTTAGAGACAGTAGGAGATTCATTTTTTACCCCCACTGCGCTTGAAGTTACTTGATCAATTTCGAGACTACCGTTGGTGTAGGTAATGGCGTAGTTCGAGAGTCCTGTGCCGACCGCAGCATAGAGATGATCAAGGTACGCAGTGGTGCTTGCGTTAGCCCCACTTGCCAAGCCGCTCACCCCGGTTAATGTGTCAGAACCCATTAAACCTGCATAGCTGAGGGGACTCATTGAATTGATGATGGTTTGTGTTCCCCCGTAAGTAGTTACGGTATTTGCACCTATCACGTTTAGTGGTGCTTGTGTTATGCCCAGGCTTCCGTTGTTATAAATGACTTTGTAATTGCTGAGGGCCATACCTGTCACACTCAACTGGTCTAGATAAGCAAAAGGGCTGTAATTTGTGGCAACGGCGTAGCCTGAGATTACAAAAGAATCTAATCCTTGCGCACCATAGTAAACGGCCCCGGCATGGGTTTGTGGGGTTGCGTTGTATTGAACTACGGTGTTGGAGCCCGTCACAGTCAGCGGTGCTTGTCCAATGATTAGACTACCGTTGGTGTAAGTGATGGCGTAGTTGGAAAGGCCAGTTCCAACCGCAGCCGAG
>DAIUEA010000101.1:1249-6783 GCA_036845365.1 Limnohabitans sp.
GCCACTCACTCCGGTTAGTGTGTCTGATCCCATTAAGCCTGCAAAGCTTGATGGGCTTAGTGAGTTGTGGATGGTTGAAGCGCTATAAGTGGATAGCGTGTTTGCGCCCATCACGTTAAGTGGTGCTTGTGCAATGGTGAGGCCACCGTTGGTGTAAGTGATGGCGTAGTTGGAAAGGCCAGTTCCAACCGCAGCCGAGAGATGATCAGGGTAAGCCGTTGGGCTAGCATTAACACCGCTTGCCAAGCCACTCACTCCGGTTAGTGTGTCTGATCCCATTAAGCCTGCAAAGCTTGATGGGTTTAGTGAGTTGTTGATGGTGGTTGCACGATAAGTGGTTAGCGTATTAGCACCTGTCACGTTGAGTGGTGCTTGTGTAATGCTGAGGCTGCCGTTGTTATAAACGACTTTGTAATTGCTCAGGGCCGCTCCGCTGACGCTCAGTTGGTCAGTATAAGCAAGAGGGTTGTAATTTGTAGCATTTGCGTAACCTTCGATGGTGAAGGTATCAGCTCCTTTTGCACCTGAGTAACCACCGCCCGTATTGGTTTGTGGACTGGCACTGTATTGAGTTGAATTGTTTGATCCTGTGACGGTAAGAGTTGCTTGTCCAATGCTAAGACTGCCGTTGATGTAAGTGATGGAATAGTTAGAGAGTCCAGTGCCGACTGCTGCAAATAGATGATCAGGGTAAGCAGTTGCGCTTGCATTGGTACCGCTTGCTAAGCCACTCACTCCGGTTAGGGTGTCAGAGCCCATCAAGCCTAAAAAGCTGAGTGGACTTAGTGTGTTAGTTTGTAAGTTTGCATTGTAGGCAGTCGAGGTTGCTGCTCCACTAATGGACAACGGGGCCGTATTTATGTGTAAATCACCGCTTGCATATTCAACAATATAACCTGCTTGGTTGGAATAAAGCCCGCTTGGCAAAATTGAATAAATACCCACATTTATGGCAGTATTCCACGTTCCACCGAAATTTACCGAGCCAAGCAAATTATTGCTTTTTGGAGTTGAATATGAAACTGTGTTTGCAACAGCAAACGGCTGTCCGCTATAGATCTCCGTTTGATTGTTTGCAGTTACTGTTAGTGGAGTCATAAATGATCTAAGCATGGGGTATGTATGTCCAGCATATTGAATCCAACTATTACTGAAATCCCATCCGGTAAAGCTGGTCTGATCCAGCATTTGGCTGTTCGTAAGACCTGATCCTCCACCCACAGAGCCAATAGGTGCATTGGCTACGTTCCAAAAACTATTGTTAACAGGGCCTGAGCTTGCGCCCGCTATAGCCCCTGTGCCGGCTGCGCCCACAACACCTCCCGAGGCATAACTATTCGTAATAGCTCCAGACGTAATTGATCCGACCAGACCCCCCGTCCCACCAGCACCTCTTACACTGCCCGTTGCATACGTATCCACAAGGCTACCAGAGGTTGACGATCCCACTAGCCCTCCCGTCCCGGCTGCGCCGCTCACATTCCCCGTTGCAAAACTACCGCTCACACTGCCTGAGGTCATAGATCCCAACAACCCTCCCGTTCCGGCGTTCCCAAACACGTTCCCTGTTGCATAGCTAGAGCTAATAATGCCAGAGGTCACAGACCCCTGTATCCCCCCCGTGCCAGCATCTCCCTGAATGACGCCGGTCGCATAGCTATTTACAATTTTCCCTGTGTTGCTACTCCCCACCAAACCACCCGTTCCAGCCCCCCCCGTAACACTTCCTGTGTTGTAACTATTGTTTAAAGTGCTTGCGTCGTTGTTTCCTATTATTCCTCCCGTCCCTGCGCCGCCTAGAGTTGTTCCACCAACCAAACCTAAATTTTGAATGGTGCTTGTGCCCGAAGTAACCCCAATCAATCCAATATTGGGGACGCCTGATTGGCTGATAAAGAGATTAGAGATGGTGTGGCCCAGGCCATCGAAATTGCCGCTGAACGCAACCGCACTATTGCCAATGGGATTGAAACCACTGAGGCTGTTCCAAGTCGAAGTGCTGGTTGCGTCTATGTTTGAGCCAAGGGCAAAATTTCCTGCTAGAAGGCCGTTTATTCCTTGTAAATCTACTGCGCTGACGCTGCCAACGGATCCTAAATCATTGATTACAAAGTAATTAAGGGTTGGACCATCAGAGCCAAGTTGTGTGCTGAAGTTATTTCCTGTAGATAAATTGATGGGTGCTTTTACATAATAATTTGATAAGTTCCCTGCAGTGACTGAGTCTTGACCGTATTGCAAAATCAGCTTAGCACCTGTTCCAGTTGAGGTGATTGGTTTGTTTACATAAATATTATTCTGTGCATTTAAAGTTAGAGATGAATTGCTGCTCCAATTTATTGAATCGTTGACAGTTATATTTCCAGAATTGCCTGAAGTTCCCAGCGAACTTAAGATGAGAATATTCGTGCTCGCTAAATTAGTTGAAAGAGTTGTCCCTGTAGTATCGCCGCCACTTGGCGCGATCGTAAAATCAGGTGGATCAATTAACCAAGTGCCCGATGCCCCGTGAGCGGCTAAGGTGCTTATTTTGGCGTTTGCAGAAATCTGAACGTCTTGGGCGGAGGTTTCAATACGACCCCCGTCCCCTCCTTTATGACCTCCGTTCGCACTAAGATTACCACCAACTGTTAAAAGACCGAGAGGATTAGATGAATCGACGATAAGAGAAATCGATCCACCGTTGCCAATATTCGGTTCATTTTTACCAACCCCACTGCCTGCATCGGCACGGATGGTGCCGGAATTTGTGATTTCCTCACTTGCTTGCAAAATAACTCGGCCACCATTGCTTGTGATCCCATTCGCCTCTATGATGCCTGAGTTGATCACGCTTGCATTTAATTTACTTAAAGCTGAGGGCGTCAACCCTAAAACACCGTTAGGTCCTCGTACAGCTAAATTGTTGACGATTAGAGAATTAAGAAGAGCGGGTTTAACGCTGATGCTTTGAAGCGAGCTGAGTGGATCAAAATTTAAAGTGACAGTTTGACCACCTCCCACTAAAGCAATAGTGCCCTCCTGGGCTCTAAGCAAACCACTGTTGATGACAGTAGGCGCAAAAAGGGCTAGGTAGCCCCCTGTCGCAGTTTTAATGGTGCCGTCATTAACAATTGATCCCAAAAGATTACTTGTGAAAGTTGACCCTCCACTCATAAAGTCTGACGCAGCTATGTGGTCCGTAGTTGCAACCAAAGATCCCACATTTACACTCGCTGTTGGGGAGAAATAGATGCCACTTGGGTTAATTAAATAAACTTGTCCATTCGAGTTAAGGTGACCATATATTTGACTTGCTGCTGAGCTGCTGACTTGGTTAAGGGAAACGGATGTTGCATTGGGTTGATTGATATTGACACTTGCATTTGCCCCAATGTCAAATTGATTCCAGTTGATCAGGGCACGGTTTGAGGACTGATTAATCGTCATCGTGCCAGCAGTGGTGTTGATACTAGCAACACCTGAGGAAACTGAAGCACCAGTAGGCAGTTGAGCCAGGGGAGGGGGTCCTGCGAGCCCCACGCCAGACATCATCAGCAAACACACAGGAATAACTGAAAAGCGTTTTTGCCTAGCAACCGATAGCTCTTTGCCGTTTGAGCTGGTAATTTCGCTTACACATATCCATGTAATACTAAATAAGCTCCAAATGACTTTATAAATATGGTTCAAAGGATTAGACTTTTTGTGTACTTCTAAAAGGGAAGAGAAGCATTTAACCAGAACCGGTTTGATGACAAGCCGCCGTTGTTCATCAAAGTTTCGTGTACCGAGGTTGGTAAGTTTCCAACTCGAAGAGCCCAAACTGCTTTTAGTTTTAATCCCCTTGCCCCCGTCCAGCCTAAACTAGTGCCGACGCCTTGAAGAGAGTAGTCATTTTCGGTTGGTGCACCAGAGAAGTTACTTTGCTTGTAGGTTTGAATATTGGCGTAATCGTAGAATTGGCTTAAAGAAAAGTTAAAGGGCAAGCTCTCTATGAGTTCAGCGCTGAGCAAGTTTGCTTGATTTGCGTTCCCTTGACCTGCTGCGTATGAGCGCACCCCGTAGGGTCCTCCTAAATACATTTGCTCAGAGGAGTCCATATTCTTGCTTGCTACTTGCCCGGAAGCACCGACCAAGATTGCGAGACTAGAGGAGACAGTCTGCTGACGACTCACGGAATAATGTAATTTATTAAAGCTTCCGTTGACACCGGGACCGTTTTGATCTGTGCCAAGGGAGGGCGAGGTATTAAGGTTAACTCTTCCGTTTGAGGCATAAAGTGAGGCCGAATTGATTGCCACTCCACCTAAGTTATCTAATCTATTACCGTACAGGCCGCTTTGAAATACGGAGGTGCTGTACTGACTGGTTACCCCGTTATTTGCGTAGTTCAAAAAACCGCTGTAGTTGTAGTTGAAGAGCCAATAAAGATTAGTGGGTTTGCTGCGCAAAAGGGGATAAGTTAGCTCTGCGCCGTTGGTGCTTGAGGTTCCGTTTATATTAAGTGGAGTAAAGCTTGCGTCTGTGACCGTGTAGGTCAAATAACTTGTATTTACGCCAATGCGCAGTCCGTTTTCCCCAAGTGGAACAGTAAGCGCCAAGCGGTCATAACGAGTGCCTGAGGTAAAAAGCCCGTAATACGTCACTTGTTCCCCTATATGCAGGGGACCATTTACATTAAAACTCGCCGTAAGGCGATTAATACCAGTGGATTTTTGGCCGAAGTTATCGATACCAAGGACTGCGTCCAGGGCAGGTTTGTCCGTTATGACCAAGAGGAGGAGGGTCTCCCCGGGTGCTCCGCCTTGCTCGAGGGAGCTGCTCACTTGAAGATCTGGTTGGTCATTCAAAGTCAATAATGCACGATCAAGAGCGGTGGAGGATAAATTAGCTCCAAGCGGTATTGAGCTATAAATCCAAGACTCAACTCTTTGGGTATCGATTCTTTTAGATTTGTTTTCAATATGAATTCCGCCTAAAAGAGCTTCGAAGATTTGGATACGTACAATTTCATTCGTGATGTCTTGCTGTGGCAATATCACTTTGACAATCCAACCATGGCGGTGATATTCAAGAATAATGGTTTCAGTTAATTCTTGTAAATTTTCGAAGGTAATGGGTCGGTTTAAATAGCTCTGGGAGAGTTCGACTAATGTCTTGTTTAATACTTTGTGGTTCCCGCTAAATTCGAAATTTTTGACCAAGAACTTAAATCTAGAGGGTTGAGGGGGCTCCTCTTTAAGGGACCCAGGCTCTATATCTGAAAATGGAAAATGGGGTTGAGGTACCTCAGATTTAATTCCTTGCATGATGGAGCCAGCAGAGGGTTGTTGAGCAAGTGAGTTTTGCACAATAAAGGTGTTTGCAAGAAAAAAAATAGATAGTGATAATATTTTTAATTTGTAGATTTTTAATAAATACATGACTGTAGTTTTACGAGCATATCGGATGCGCTGACGTGACCAAAATGAAGGTTGGGTCTTCGACTTTAATTTTTCTGACTGAAATTTTCTGTTTGATACCTCACACTCAGAGGCGGATTAGAGCCAAGG
>DAIUEA010000102.1:0-6777 GCA_036845365.1 Limnohabitans sp.
TGAGCTTGCATATGGCCTTTGTCGAAGCTCGCCAGCAGCGACATGAGTTCATCACCGTAGAGCACCTTTTGCTAGCTTTGCTGGATAACCCCAGTGCAGCCGAAGTGCTTCGTGCGTGCGCAGCCAATATTGATGATTTGCGCAAATCGCTTTCCAATTTCATCAAAGACAATACCCCCCAGGTCGCAGGAACGGACGAAGTTGACACCCAACCTACACTCGGATTTCAAAGGGTCATTCAGCGCGCCATCATGCATGTTCAGTCCACGGGTAATGGTAAGAAAGAGGTGACGGGTGCGAATGTGCTGGTGGCTATTTTTGGCGAGAAAGATTCTCACGCCGTTTACTACCTCCACCAACAAGGAGTCACACGTTTGGATGTGGTGAACTTTATTGCTCACGGCATCAAAAAGACCGACCCACCCGAGCCCACCAAGGCTGCCGATTCCTCCTCGCCAGAGGCTGAGGAAACTACTGACAAAGCTGACCCCAAGTCATCCCCTCTTGAGCAGTTTACTCAAAACCTAAATCAGTTGGCTAAGGACGGGAAAATTGATCCCCTCATTGGCCGTGATTATGAGGTAGAGCGGGTCATTCAAATTTTGTGCCGTAGGAGGAAAAACAACCCCTTATTGGTCGGCGAAGCTGGGGTTGGTAAGACAGCAATCGCAGAGGGTTTGGCATGGCGTATTACGCAAAAAGATGTCCCAGAGATTTTGTTAGAAGCCAGTGTTTATTCGCTGGACATGGGAGCGCTTTTGGCAGGAACCAAATACAGGGGAGATTTTGAGCAGCGGCTCAAAGGTGTACTCAAAGTTTTGAAAGATAAACCTCATGCAGTTCTCTTCATCGATGAGATTCACACCCTCATTGGCGCCGGGGCAGCCTCTGGAGGAACCTTGGACGCATCAAACCTGCTAAAGCCGGCGCTTAGCTCTGGGCAACTTAAATGCATCGGTGCAACCACCTTTACCGAGTACAGAGGTATTTTTGAGAAAGACGCCGCGCTATCTCGACGTTTCCAAAAAGTCGATGTGGTCGAGCCCTCTGTTGAGCAAACCGTCGATATTCTAAAGGGGCTCAAATCCAGATTCGAGGAGCACCACAATGTCAAATACGCTTTGACTGCTTTGCAAGCTGCGGCCGAGCTAAGCGCCAAATACATCAACGATAGGCATTTGCCGGACAAAGCCATCGATGTGATAGATGAGGCCGGTGCAGCCCAGCGCATACTCCCGCCGAGCAAGCGTAAAAAGACCATCAATAAAACTGAAATTGAGGACATTGTTGCCAAAATTGCGCGCATTCCACCCGCCAGCGTCTCCCATGACGATAGGGGCAAATTACAGACTCTTGAAAGAGATTTGAAGAACGTTGTGTTCGGTCAGGACAAAGCTTTAGAGGCGTTGTCTTCTGCCGTCAAAATGGCGCGTTCAGGACTTGGCAAAGAGGATAAACCCATAGGCTCATTTTTGTTTAGCGGCCCAACCGGGGTCGGAAAAACGGAGGCTGCTAAACAACTTGCTTACATCATGGGTATCGAGCTGATCAGGTTTGATATGTCTGAGTACATGGAGCGCCACGCGGTCAGCCGTTTGATTGGTGCACCCCCTGGGTACGTAGGATTTGACCAAGGTGGATTGTTAACCGAGGCAATTACTAAAAAGCCCCACGCAGTTTTGTTGTTGGATGAGATTGAGAAAGCACATCCTGATATTTTCAATGTGCTTTTACAGGTGATGGACCACGGCACGCTCACGGATAACAACGGGCGCAAGGCGGACTTTAGAAATGTAATTTTGATCATGACCACCAACGCCGGCGCCGAGGCCCTCAACAAGTCAACCATTGGATTTACCAACTCCAAGGAAGCTGGCGACGAGATGATTGACATCAAGAGATTGTTCACCCCTGAATTCAGAAACCGCTTGGATGCAATCGTCAGCTTTAAGTCGCTTGATGAGAAAATTATCTTACGCGTTGTTGATAAATTTCTCCTGCAACTTGAAACGCAATTGGCAGATAAAAAAGTGGATGTCACATTCACCGACAAACTCAGACAATTCCTTGCCAAGAAGGGCTTTGATCCCGCAATGGGTGCAAGACCTATGCAACGACTTATTCAAGAAACGATCCGCCGTGCACTGGCTGATGAATTGCTTTTTGGTCGTTTAATGGATGGTGGACGTTTGACCGTTGATCTAGACGCAAAAGATGAGGTTACGCTTGATATCCAACCTCTTCCTAAGAAAGACTCTAAGTCCTCTAAAGCCGAGCCTGCAGAGCCCGCAGAGCCAGAGGAGGCGCAGGCGAGTTGAATATTACTCCAGCCTTTTTTGCCCCGCTTAGCCGGGGCTTTGTTTTTTAAAGTCCGCCTATTTGCAGATCAAACTGTTGAGCGGTAAATGCCCTTCTGAGGCAGGGACTAAGTATCTTAAAATCTGGGCAGTTGTTAAAAGTTTTAAAAGGGGTCTCGCCGTGGCAGGTCATAGTAAATGGGCTAATATTCAACATCGAAAAGGTCGTCAAGACGACAAACGGGGAAAGGTGTGGACTCGGGTTATCCGTGAAATCATGGTCGCTGCGCGAACTGGCGGGGCTGATTTATCAGCCAATCCGAGGTTGCGTTTGGCCATTGAAAAAGCCAAAGCCGTTAATTTGCCGGCAGACACCATTAAGCGAAATATTGATAAAGCAACGGGCCAACTGGAGGGTATCGAGTATGAGGAAATTCGATATGAGGGGTACGGAGTTGGGGGAGTGGCTTTGATCATCGACACCATGACCGATAACAAAGTTAGAACCGTCGCCGAGGTTCGTCACGTCCTTAGCAAAGGGGGGGGCAATTTAGGGACTGAGGGCTCCGTTGCGTTTCAATTTAAACATTGCGGTCAACTCATTTTTGCACCCGGCACGAGCGAGGAAAAGTTGATGGAGATCTCCTTAGAGGCGGGGGCCGAGGATATCCTCACCGAGGAGGACGGAGCAACGGAGGTGATTACGTCAACCCAGGACTTTGAGAGCATCAAACATGCATTGGAATTGGCTGGGCTAAATCCCGAGCTGGCAGAGGTCACGATGAGGGCTGAAAACTCAATTGAGTTGAGGGGTGAGGACGCACTAAAGATGCAGAAAATACTTGATGCGTTAGAGGACCTTGATGACGTTCAAGAGGTCTATCACAACGCTGCGCTGGTGCTTTAAGATAGCTTATTTAGATTTGAAACGTATGAAAATTTTAGTGATCGGCTCTGGTGGACGAGAGCACGCAATTGCATGGAAGCTCTCTGTCTCCAACAAGGTCCAAACTGTTTATGTGGCGCCTGGCAACGGGGGGACTGCGAGAGACAAAAATATCGTTAACATACCCATCACAGATGTGGTGGAGTTGCGTCAGTGGGCTCAGCAAGAGCAAATTGCGCTCACCGTTGTTGGGCCTGAGGCTCCGTTAGCACAAGGAGTGGTCGATGAGTTTCGCGCTCACGGTTTACGCATTTTTGGCCCCTCCAAGCGCGCCGCCCAGTTGGAGAGTTCCAAAGCTTTCTCGAAAGCTTTCATGTCCCGTCACTCTATTCCCACCGCTGTGTATGAGACTTTTACGCAGGCCGAGGAGGCGCACGACTATGTGAACAAGATAGGGGCCCCCATTGTCGTCAAAGCCGACGGTTTGGCTGCAGGCAAGGGGGTCGTGGTCGCGATGAGCACGCAAGAGGCCCATGAAGCGATTGATTTTATGCTTGGCGACACACCAAGTGGTGTTCAGCATAACGGGCAAGCACGTGTTGTGATAGAGGAGTTTTTGCAGGGGGAGGAGGCAAGTTTTATAGTTGTCTGTGACGGTCTACAAAATGTAGCTCTCGCAACCTGTCAAGACCATAAAAGACTCAAAGACAACGACCAAGGACCCAACACTGGAGGCATGGGTGCTTACTCTCCAGCCCCCATCGTAACCCCGCAAGTACATGCCAAGACGATGCGGGAGATTATTATGCCCACCCTCAAAGGAATGGCAGCGGAGGGCGTGCCCTACAGTGGATTTTTATATGCAGGCTTGATGATCTCCAAAGAGGGCGATATCAAATGCTTGGAGTTCAATTGCAGGTTGGGCGACCCTGAGACGCAGCCCATCATGATGCGGCTTAAAACCGATCTAGTCGACTTATTGATGAGTGCGACCCAAAGCCAAGTACTCAAAGACGCCGTGACGCCTGTAGTGCCGACTCAAATGGAGCGGGACGCGTCAAGGCCGCACTTTGCCTATTCAAGCTCACATACGTGGCCGTCTCTTGACAGCACAGAGTTGGACTGGGATCGGCGTCCTGCATTGGGGGTTGTGATGGCGGCAGAGGGCTATCCCCAGAGCCCCAAAAAAGGAGCTGTGATTAGCGGCTTGCCCAACGACACGGAAGATGTGATGGTGTTTCACGCAGGGACCAGCGAGCATGCAGGGGTACTTACCGCCTCTGGTGGAAGGGTGCTTTGTGTCACTGCGCTAGGTGGCACGCTTAAATTAGCTCAGCAACTGGCTTATAAGACACTTGATTCAATTGTTTTTGAAGGGGCTCAGTATAGAAAGGACATTGGTTTTAGGGCTTTGCAAGGGACGAAGTAGGATGGACCTTTTTTTGTTCGGGTCCCTATTCCCAACTCCATCATCGTTTCCCGCATCGCTACCAAGACCTTTACCGTGATCTTTACAGTTAACATGAGTAACAAATTTAATTTGTTTTCAAAAGTTTCAGACACAACAAACTAACGATCCAATCATTTTTATAAAAGGAATCTTTCTTTTATGTCTTTATCTTCACCCAGCGTCGTGGATTACTTGTGCTCTTTACAAAAAAATATCATGAGCGAGCTCTCCAAAAGGGACGCTACACCCATTACCTGCGATGAGTGGACCAAGGAGCCGGGTGAAATGCTTCAAGGGCGGGGGATCACTCAGATTATGGAGGGTGGTCCCGTCTTTGAGCGAGCAGGATGTGGGTTCTCTCACGTCACGGGTCTGAGCCTTCCGCCCTCTGCAACCCATCACCGAGCAGAGTTAAAAGGCGCTCCATTTGAGGCAATGGGCATGTCATTGGTATTTCATCCCCGAAATCCTTACGTGCCCACTGTTCATATGAATGTTCGCATGTTGATTGCTAAACCTATGGGTCAAGAGCCAGTGGCCTGGTTTGGTGGTGGGATGGATCTCACCCCTTATTATGGTTTTGAGGAAGATGTGATTCATTTCCACCAAACCTGTAAAAATGCGCTTAGTCCTTTTTCTGACGCTCTTTACGAGCGGTTTAAAAAGTGGTGTGATGAGTATTTCTTTTTGAAACACCGCGGTGAGCCGCGTGGGGTGGGCGGAATATTCTTTGATGACTTCAATGAGCTTGGGGCTGAGAGAAGTTTTGAGATGATGCAAAGTGTGGGCAATCATTTTGCCCAGGCTTACTTTCCCATTTTAGATAAAAGGCAGGGCACCATTTACGGGGAGGCTGAGCGCGCCTTTCAGTTGTACAGAAGAGGGCGCTATGTAGAATTTAATTTAGTGTGGGATAGGGGTACCCACTTTGGGTTGCAATCGGGGGGGAGAACCGAATCGATTTTATTATCTATGCCGCCTCTGGCCAATTGGTCTTATCAACACAAGCCAGCTAAAGGGTCAGCCGAGGAGAGGCTTTATACCGATTTTTTACGTGCAAAAGATTGGATTTAAAAAGCTAAAAAATAGTGACGAACCAACCCAAAACCCCGACCTTTAATTTACCAACTCCCGATAGCTCACTGAACTCAAACGAGCAGCCTCGGACCCAACGCCAGCAAATTGGTGTGTTAGGCGGAGCTTTTGATCCGCCGCACCTGGCGCATTTAAAACTTGCACAGACCGCTATTGAGCAACTGGGATTGGATAAACTTATTGTGGTACCAACTGGGCGCACGTTTCTCAAATCCCATAGCCTGAGCTCCCCTGCCCACAGACTGGAGATGGCTTCGCAAGCTTTTAATGGTTTAAAGGGAGTTGTGATTGAAGACTGCGAGCTAAAAAGGCCAGGCGTTAGTTACACTTTGGATACACTGGTTTTTATAAAAAATCAGTATCCTGATGCTGACATTTACTTAATTGTGGGCGCTGACCAAGCCAGCGCATTTGACACATGGCATAGATGGCAAGAAATATTACAGATTGCAACTCTTGCTGTGGCAGGCAGGCCAACCCATAACGCTTGGACCTCGGGGGGATTGGATAAACCTGAAAGAGATAGACCTGAAAACTTAGTTAATTTACATGGATTTGCGCAGCCTGAGGGTCTCAAAGATGGATCCACCCGCCTTCAACCCATGGAGATGGGACTGTATAAGTGGCACAATCGAGGCTTGTCAGAGTATTTAAAAAATCACCGCGTGTTGGGCAACGCTTTAGTCGCTGTTAAACTAAATATGCCAAGCATGTCACTGAGTGCAACTGAGATCCGTAAATTAATCAAAGACGGCTCAGATGTATCCTCATACGTGAGCCCATCCGTTTTATCCTACATCCATCGTCATTCCCTATACACACTTAAAATAATCTCAAATGACTGATTCAAATTCTAAGAAAAGCGTATTGCAACTCCAAAAGATCGTTATTGATGCTTTGGAGGATGTGAAGGCTCAAAACATAAGTGTTTTCAATACCGAAAAATTATCTCCGCTATTTGAGCGGGTAATCATTGCATCAGGCACATCAAATCGTCAAACCAAGGCTTTAGCCGCGAGCGTTCGTGATGAGGTGCGAGAGGCTGGGTA
>DAIUEA010000103.1:0-6765 GCA_036845365.1 Limnohabitans sp.
CGCCAAAAAACTCCAGCGCCTGATAAAGGACAGCAAAATCAAAGTTCAAGCTGCGATCCAAGGCGATGCAGTAAGAGTATCAGGTGCTAAGAGGGATGATCTTCAAACTGCAATGGCCCTAATTAAAAAAGAAATGAGTGACCTTCCTCTAAGTTTTGATAACTTTAGAGACTGAAGCTTTCAGCCTTTTTTCTTACTAAAGATTTTAGATTCCTCACCCCTCATAAGCCGCACAACATTATCTTTGTGGCGGTAAATTAAAAGTAGGGCCATGATAGAACTCACAATTATCATGGGCCAAGGTACAAAATCTACGCCTGGCTCGCCCCATAAATAGGCAGAACCTAAGACCAAATAAAGTGGGGCAAGCACCGCACTTGATAACGCGGACAACGAGGAGTACCGAGTCGTTAAGGCAACCAGTACCCAGGTCAACAGGGTCATTAATCCCAATACGGGGTGCATGCCCAGCAACAGACCCGCAGCCGTAGCAACGCCTTTGCCGCCCTTGAAACCAAAAAACACGGGCCATAAGTGACCTAAAAAAGCACTCAAAGCAACTAGCCCCACAATCCAGGGACTAAGCGTTTGCCAAACACTCATCTCCACCGAATAATCTTTTAGGGCCAGATCCAAAAAGGGATTTTGCAAGACATACGTTTTGGCCAAAACAAGGGGCAACCAAGCCTTGAATCCGTCCATGAAGAGGGTCAGTAAAGCGGCCCCTTTGTGCCCGGTTCTCAACACATTTGTTGCACCTGGATTGTGACTACCAAAGGTGCGGGGATCACTAAGCCCAAAAAATTTGCTCACAACAACTGCAAACGAGATAGATCCGCACAGGTAAGCAAAAGCAACCCACAGCCCAAATCCAGCAAAAAGCGGCCAATAATCAAGAATCATTTGCTTAAACCGCTGGGTCGCGGTGAACCCATCTGACTTGATCAATTGCACCCAATAACTCTGAACTAAGGGTAGTGCCCCAGGCCTTTAAATTCTCATCCAACTGCTCTTTCGTCGTGACCCCAATGATGGTGCTTTGAACGCGCCACTGGGTGTAGCAAAAGGCCAGCGCCATTTGGGTGGGGGTGAGTCCATTTTTAACAGCAAGTTGGTTGTAAATCCGTGACGCCTCAAGAGCTTCTTGGCGGCCCCAGCGCTGTTTGCGTACGGATTCGTACTTGGCAATACGCGCTTGCACAGGAGCGTTTGCGCCGACCGTGCCACTTGCATCGTATTTACCCGTTAAGAGCCCAAACCCAAGGGGGGAATAAGCAAGTAACGATACATTCAATCGGTGCAGCGTCTCATCCAACGCGTTCTCAACTGTTCTGTTGATTAGGCAATAGGGGTTTTGAACGCTGATGATCTGCGGCAAATTATGCATTTGCGCCAATCTCACGAACTCGTGCACTCCGAAGGGTGTTTCGTTTGATAATCCAATATAGCGGATTTTGCCCTCTTTGACGAGTTGACCCAGCGCTATAAGTTGATCGTGAATGCTCGTTTCGCTAGATTCTTGTTTAGGGTCGTAGTACATGGATCCAAAAGCGGGCACGTGGCGCTCTGGCCAATGAATTTGATACAAATCGATTACGTCGGTTTGAAGACGCTTTAAACTGGCATGACAAGAGGATGTGATATCTGTAGATGTCATACCCTTACCCTCTCTGACCCATGGCATGCCCCTTGATGGACCTGCGACCTTGGAGGCTAAAGTTACTTTAGAGCGACTCCCGGGGTGCTTTGCAAACCAGTTACCAATGATGGTTTCTGTGGAGCCAAATGTTTCCGCTTTAGTGGGGACTGAGTAGATCTCTGCAGTGTCAAAAAAATTGATACCCCGCTCCAACGACAGATCCATGATTTCGTGAGCCTCTTTCTCACCAACTTGCTCTCCAAACGTCATGGTGCCCAAACAAATGGGGGGAACTCTTAAATCACTATGACCCAGTTGTACGAGTTCAAAATTTTGTGCGGACATATAAATGAGTGTTTTTAATGAAAATTTATTTTTACAAAGGAAACAGAAAAAAAGGAAACAGAAAGCTCAAAGCAATCGCTTAATCTATAACATCACAATTTTAGAGTGTTTAGGCTTAAAAGTTGTGTCCAGGCGGGTGAAGAGGGGTATTTTTTGCCATTTACAATTAAAAAGATGTACCAAGCTATCAAAACCTCCTCAAGTGAATTTATTACCCTTCGTAACCAACGCTATCACGTAAGGACTTGGGGCAACAAAGAAAAAGCCCGACAAACAAAACCCCTTGTCCTAGTGCACGGGTGGATGGACGTATCTGCATCTTTCCAATTTGTCGTAGACGCTCTTTGCGCTGATCGATTCATTATTGCCCCCGACTGGAGGGGGTTTGGTTTGACGAAAAGCGTTCATTCAAAGACAAACTCGGTTGACCATTTTTTGTTTGCAGACTACTTGGGTGATCTAGATTTTCTTCTCAAACACTATTTTGGCAAGGCCTCGGTGGACCTAGTAGGACACAGCATGGGGGGCAATATCAGCATGATTTACTCAGGGGTGCGCCCTGAGAGAATTAATAAACTCATCAACCTTGAAGGGTTCGGTATGGCCAGCACCCGGCCTGCGCAAGCGGCCGCTAAATATGCGAAGTGGTTGAATGAAATAGAGGAATTTCACAAGGGCAAAATCTCACTGAAACCCTATAAAAGTCTTGCTGAAGTAGCCAACCGACTAGTAAAAAATAATCCACGAATTTCAATGGATAAAGCCAACTGGCTTGCCAACCACTGGGCGCAAGAGGACGCTGAGGGGATGTGGCGCATCTTAGGTGAGCCTGCTCACAAAATCAGCAGCGTTCACCTTTACCGCGCCGATGAGGCCAGTGAAATTCACAAACTTATAACGGCTCCAGTTTTATTCGTAATTGCTCAGGACAATGGCCTACAACAATGGTTTAGAGAGGGCTACAAAATAGAGGAGTTCTATGAACGAATGAAGGTTATCAAACAGATTGAGTTTCATCAATTGAAAGATACTGGACATATGCTGCATCACGATCAGCCGCTTGCTTTAGCCAAGGTAATTGAGTCTTTTCTTGAAAAAAAATAGATAGAAAAATCAATGATAAAACTTGACCGAAACTCCCCGCACTCATTTGATGCAGTCATTATTGGAGCCGGTGCTGCAGGTCTTTTTTGCGCTGGTGTAGCCAGATCCAGGGGTTTAAAAATACTCGTCATCGATCACAGTGAAAAAATCGCTGAGAAAATCAGAATCTCTGGCGGAGGAAGGTGCAACTTCACGAATAAAGACATTGACCCTACACAGCCCCATAAGTATTTCATTGGAGAGAATCCTAAATTTTGCAGAAGTGCTTTATCCAAATATACACAAGAAAATTTTCTCTCCCTCTTAAAGCAATACGGAGTCTCGTACCATGAGAAGCACAAAGGTCAACTCTTTTGTGATCATTCCTCAAAGGAAATCACTGACGTTTTGCTGGCCGAATGTAATTTAGCGGGAAGTGGAAGCGTCGAGATCAGGCATCCGTGTATCGTCTCAAATATTCGGTTTTCTCAGGTCAGTAGCTCGACCCATGACGCGCAAAGCCCTGAGAGCCACGTTTTGGGAGGGAATACGTTTTATGAACTTGAGACAGACAAAGGTAAGATTTGCGCACTCTCGGTTGTCATTGCAACGGGGGGACTCTCCATTCCGATGATAGGGGCAAGCGACTTTGGCTACAAAGTTGCAAAACAGTTTAACCTACCCGTGGTCCAGACTCGTCCAGCCCTTGTTCCGCTCACCTTTGAGAGTGCGTTTTGGGGTCCTTACGCAAATATGTCTGGACTTTCCCTACCGGCACTGATCTCTACAGGTTCAAAGAAATCGCGAACTGAATTTAATGAGGATCTGCTCTTTACTCACCGAGGTTTATCAGGGCCCGCGATTTTGCAAATATCGAGCTACTGGAAACCTGGAGAGAGTATTAAAGTCAACTTAGCCCCTGGTCAGTCCGTTCAAGAATTGCTCATTAAAACCAAAGAAACTTCGCGAAAACTTTTAGTAAACGAACTCTCCCAATGGGTCCCCACACGCTTGGCCCAAGCCTGGACTGATCAAAATACAACACTGCAAAACCCCATAAACCAAATACCTGATCAAGCCTTAACCCTGTTAGCTAAAAAACTTGAAAATTGGGAACTCATTCCATCAGGCACCGAGGGATATAAAAAAGCAGAAGTTACGGCCGGCGGAGTTAGTACAAAGGTATTAAACCAGCAGACCATGGAGTCCACTCAAAAGGGTTTGTACTTTATCGGAGAGGTAGTAGACATCACAGGCTGGCTTGGCGGATACAACTTTCAATGGGCGTGGTCAAGTGGTTTTGCATGCGCCAACAGCTTGCCGATTGCAGTTTAAAGGTGCCCACTATGTATAAGTCGCGAGGCCTTAGAACAAAATAGCATCAAAGTGGTTATAATTTAGGGCTAACCAGGTCAGTCATCCAACGGCCACAAAAAAACAGTTGGATCATCAATCGCAATCAGGTTAACGAGGTTCACCGATCTTCCTTGTTTAAATGATTTGCACATTTTGAAAATTTTATTTAATGACAACCGTTCGATTAAAAGAAAATGAACCCTTTGACGTTGCACTGCGTAGGTTCAAGCGTACCATTGAAAAATTGGGCTTATTGACAGAGTTGAGAGCTCGCGAGTTTTACGAAAAACCAACTGCTGAGCGTAAGCGTAAAAAAGCGGCAGCTGTCAAGCGTCATTACAAGCGTGTTCGCAGCATGCAGTTACCCAAAAAGATGTATTAACTCACCCGCTGCTTGGAGTGACTACAAGCTCGCACGGGGCAACCCGAGCGAGCTTTTGTTTTTACAGACCGCTTCAAAGCTTTGCCTGCACACCACCTTAATTTTGGAATTTTTATGAGTCTTAAAGATCAAATCACTGAAGATATGAAAACCGCGATGAGAGCCAAAGATAGTCAAAAATTAGGCACGATTCGTTTGCTGCAGGCCGCCATTAAACAGCGAGAGGTTGACGAACGCATTACATTGGACGACGCATCTGTCATATCAATAGTTGATAAATTAATCAAGCAACGTAAAGACTCCATCGCCGCTTACACAAGCGCAGCCCGTCAAGACTTAGCCGATGTGGAAAGTCAAGAGATAGCTGTCTTAAAGGCTTATCTCCCACAAAGAATGAGTGCGGAGGAAATTACCGCAGCTGTGCAAGCCATGGTGCTTGAGCTTGGCGTTACTGGATCAGCGGATATGGGCAAGGTAATGGGTGCAGCCAAAGCTAAATTTACTGGTAAAGCTGATATGGCATTGGTGAGCTCTGCTGTAAAGGCAGCCCTTAGCTCCTAAGCCGCAGAGCCCCTGGGTTAAGAAATATTTTTCCTCTTAGGCCCAAGCTTAAAGACGCCAAAATTTTTGGGTAACTCTGAGGTTAATAATTCTCAAAAGTAAATCGTAATCACATCTGATTGCTTAGGCCTTGGCTTGACTCTTTGATTAATAATCAATTAATCTATCGAGGTCTGCCAACGAATAGCTCTATTGGGAAGGTGGGGGTTATTGCTTGGAGGTGCGTAGTGGTGCGTGGTTTTGCGTGAGGTGCAAAAAATACGCAAAACATCCGGCTTACCCTAAATATAAACAAATTATTTTCTGACACATCACTACAAATATCAAAAGAAGTAGACATTTAGTGTCCCTCTTAAGCTAAGGTATCTCCTTCTATGCTACCTTCTCTATGAGGTCAATGTTTCACCAAATATACCCCCCCTAGTAGCTACTTATTAAGTTGCTTTAATCAACACAGAGAAATATATGCACGCCCTTGTTATTGGCGCAGGTTTTGGAGGTATCGCGAGTGCGCTTCGCTTAAGGGCGAAAGGATACGACGTAACCCTGGTAGATAGAGGCAACAGACTTGGAGGTAGGGCTCAAACCTTTGATCGCAATGGTTTTCGTCACGATGCGGGCCCCACAGTGATCACTGCGCCATTTCTTTTTGAGGAGCTTTTTGCGTTATTTGGTGAAAATTTCTCGGATCACGTTAAGCTTGTGCCCTTAAAGCCGTGGTACCGATTCCATTTTGCAGACGGCGACCACTTTGATTACGGTGGAACTTTAGAGGAGACACTGAGCGAAATCAAACGAATCGACCCAAAAGATTGCACGGGTTATTTGAAGTTATTAGATCACTCAAAAAAAATATTTGACATCGCCTTCACGGGTCTCTCAGCCCAATCTTTCCACAGTTTTTGGGAAATGGTTAGGCATATTCCAAGACTTGTGCGCTTAAAAAGCTATCAAACTGTTTGGCAACTGGTTTGCATTTACCTCAGTCATCCCAAACTTAGACAAGCCTTCTCCATCCAGCCCCTCCTAGTAGGCGGAAACCCCTTTGACACCACTAGCATTTACGCACTCATTCATTATTTAGAGCGAGCCCACGGGGTTCATTTTGCGATGGGCGGTACGGGCTCCATCATCAAGGCATTTGAGTCGCTCATGATGAGACAAGGCATTCACGTCGAGTTGGGTAAAACTGTTAAATCATTTATAACCACCTCAGACACCGTCACTGGGGCTGTGCTGGAGGACGGACGAGAGATAAACGCTGATTTAGTCGTCTCCAATACAGACCCCGTCCATTTATACCGCCATATGATCGAGCCCCAAAGGCTCTCTTTCATGTCCAGGTTCAAATCAAATAAGCCCAAATTTTCCATGGGACTTTTCGTCCTTTACTTTGGAA
>DAIUEA010000104.1:0-6737 GCA_036845365.1 Limnohabitans sp.
ATGTCATACTAACAAAAAGGTGCCTATTTAGTCTGCTTTGATATTACCCCTTTTAATGACCTCAGACCATTTAGTGCTCTCAAGTTTAATCAAAGTTGCAAATTCTTCAGGTGTACCTCCACCGACTTCGTTGCTTTGAGACTGAATCAAAGTTCTTACGCTTTCAGTTTTTAGAATCTCGTTCGTAGCAGCGTTGAGTTTTGAGATGATTGCGGTTGGAGTGCCTTTAGGTGCGATCAGGCCTTGCCAATTCAACACCACTACTTGAGGGTAACCAGACTCCTCAAATGTGGGAATGTCTTTAAGCAAAGGAGAGCGCGTTTTACCAGTGATTGCAATCGCACGAAGTTTACCCGCATCAACGTTGGGTTTGGCCGAATACATTTGCTCAAACATTAAATCGACATTTGAACCCAGTAAATCAGAGGCCGCAGCTGCACCACTCTTATACGGGATGTGAATCATGTCAATGCCAGCGCTTTGCTTAAAGAGTTCTGCAGATAATTGATGGGTCCCCCCTATTCCCCCTGAAGCAAATGTCAGAACTCCAGGTTTTTGTTTTGCAAAGGCCACAATATCTGCAACTGTTTTGAAATTCGACTTAGGGTTGACAGTCAAGAGCAATGGGCCTTTATCTATCAATATGATGGGAATTAAGTCTTTTTCAGGATCAAAACGGAGGTTGCCAAATAAAGCTTTGTTAACGGCAAGGGGTGCAAAGTTACCCATCCCTATGGTGTAGCCGTCCGGAGTTGAATGGGCGATGAACTCGGTTCCTATGTTGCCGCCAGCACCCGCTTTGTTCTCAACAATAATCGGCTGGCCCAACTTCATACTGAGTAAGTTTGTTATTTGTCGGGCCCTTGAATCTGCGCCCCCCCCAGCGCCGTAGGGCACTATAAAGGTAATAGGCTTAGTCGGATATGGGGCGGCAAGGGGATTTACGCTCGGCGTAGTTGAGGGCTGTGACCAACACGTTTTGGAGACTAAAAAGAACGTAAAAAAGGTCAACACAATAGCTTGCCATGCAGATTGCTTGAGCGACGTAGATTGGGGAATTTTTGTCAACGTTTTTAATACCCGAAACCTATAATTGTAGAGGCAAAAAACCTACAAATTCCGCTCAAAAGTCCAGGTGAAGCCTGATGCCCACAATAGACACGGGACCCCGGTCACGGTTGTAGGCGGGATTTACAACATACTGAAAGTCCAAGGAGGAGGTGATGTGATCAGTGAGCCGAGCATTGTAATAAGTCTCGCTGATTATCTCTTGCCCATAGTTTTGCCAACCGTCTCCGATTAACACGCCCATACCGCCCGCAGAGAAGTATTTTCTTGCATCCTGACTTAACGCATTCACAACGCCGGCTACACCCACAGTATCTCCGCTCCTGCCCCAGTTTGAGCCTTGAAACACAAGCCCACCTGCTAAAGATTGGTTGATCTCAGTAAATTCAAACGTTTCTTTGTTTCCCTTGTTTGCGCTAAGACGGGCAAAAAATCCGGCACTTCGGCTAATTTCTTGTTCTAAATTGATAGCCATGCCCCCTTGTGATGAATATTGACGCACGCAAAAGGTACTTGCAGGCGAACTATCAAAAAGCGTGGGGCATTTAGCGTTCGTTCTCGAATTTGCGGCCAGCGAAACTGCATCACTGTAGCTGCCCATGTAACCACGGTTGACATAAGCTAGGACTTTTAAGCTTCCCTCACGCTGGCCGATCAAATAACGCCTTTCAATCTCATTGACCCATTCGTACTGCTTAAAAGATGAGTCCAATATCTCACTGTTGGGTACCGTAGACAAATCAAACAATCCCGTTCTCAAAGTCCAATTGTCTTGACGCCACTCAGCCGCAATACCGTATGTAAAGCCCCATGAGTCCGCGGCGTAATCAAATGCGCCTGAATCAAGGATGGACCAATTCATAAAATCAGCTCGAGGATCATGGGAGTACCGATTCGTATCAAAGACATCCACTACGGAGAATTTGCCCACTGTGAGAGTTAAGTTGTTGTGAGTTATTTCGTTGGCAAACTGGTTGGGACCATCTTCAAGGAACTCTTTCTCACCACCAAAGTTAAAGGTTTGCCTAAAAAAAGCCCTAGGAATCCGGCCATAAGGTTCTTTTTGTCCGACCTTGTAAGCTGATCCACTTGGAAAACCAGCCATGCCAACCGTGTTGGAGAGACCAAAACCTTGGTCAATTTCAGGGTTAATGAAAATAGCACTGTGCTCGGTCAAGCGCAAACCCAAAAATAATGTGGCATCAAAAGTACTTTTAAGCTCAGAAGCAGGATCTAAATTGTTAGCCCCTGGTTGGATCTGATTTTGAGATTTATTTTTGATGCTGTCATGCCACATTGACAGGTAAGTGAGTTGAGAGTGCAGACTCAACCAATCAATTTGGCCTGTCTTAGAGTCTCCCGAGGTCACGGGACTGAAAGAAAGATCCGGCGAAGTAGATGGCGTTATATCTACGAAATTACTTGAAATGCTTGGCGCGTTGTTAGAAAAATTGTGCGAAAGCTTAGCCTCCTGGGCCTCACAAGATTGGCAAACAACGAACGAAATCCAAATACAGACCCAAATCTCTTTAAACTTGTTATTGGTTATCAGAGTCATTCGTTCGGTCTTTAAGGGTCGAGAAAAGTGTTCTGGATGAAAAAGAAATTTAATCCAATGAATTCGAGAACTTCTGAATTGCTAAACAGAAGAAAATAAGGAGGTGACGTAAAAAATTAATTAATTAATATTTTTTATATTGATTTTTGCATAGTAATATGACAAAAATGTGTATTTTTAAATACAAAATCTGATCTTAAATCGTACTTTTAAATTTTTAAATGATGACCTTAAAGTCGCTAAACAAGCTTTATTTAATCACAAAGAATTAACTTTTAAGACAAAAGTAGAGAAGTGCTGAGCTTTTATAACAAAGCGAAATGGGTACTATCAACACACTAGGTGCTTAGTGAGTGGTTAGGTGAGATAATGTTAAACGCGCCAACAACTCCAAACCTGTTAAGGTGTTGATTTGTTAAGTGTCTTTTAACTCCTGGGTTTGCAGTTAAAGTAAATCCAGTAATTCATAATGAATGGAGCACCTCATGCCAGGATTACTACCCCAAGTTGACCCAGATGGATTACTTGAATACTCAGTAGTTTATACAGACCGTTCTTTGAATCATATGTCAAAGAATTTCCAGGGTGTGATGAAACGTATTTCTAAATTACTTAAAACCGTTTACAACGCTCACTCCACAGCACTGGTGCCCGGAAGCGGTACTTTTGGAATGGAGGCTGTTGCAAGGCAATTTGCTGGAAACAAGAAATGTTTGGTAATTCGCAATGGGTGGTTCAGCTACAGATGGACTCAAATATTTGAGATGGGAAATATACCTGCCTCTTGCACAGTCCTAAAAGCCCGTAGAAACAAACCTGGCGCACAAGAGGCCTTCGGTCCAGTACCCGTCGAATTGGCGGTTTCAACAATTCTTCAAGAAAAACCGGACGTCGTATTTGCGCCCCATGTTGAGACCTCTGCTGGAATGATACTGCCCGATGATTACATATCCGCTCTAACCAAAGCTGTCCATTCTTACGGGGGTATTTTTGTGCTCGACTGCATTGCATCAGGCGCAATGTGGGTAGACATGAAAGCAACTGGAGTTGATGTTCTGATTACAGCGCCCCAAAAGGGCTGGAGCAGCTCTCCGTGCTGCGCAATGATCGCAATGTCAGAACATGCAAGGCATGTGATTGATCAAACAACAAGCAGCAGCTATGCTTGTGATCTGAAAAAGTGGCTGACGGTTATGGAAACCTACGAAGCGGGTACCCATGTGTATCACACCACAATGCCTACTGATGCACTAGCAAGGTTGTGCCTTGTGATGGAGGAGTCTGAGATGCTTGGTTTCAGCCATTTGAAGCACGCACAAATTGAACTTGGAACTAAAATTCGAACGACCCTTGAAAAGTATGGATTCAAAAGCGTCGCAGAAAAAGGTTTTCAAGCCCCAGGCGTCGTTGTCTGTTATACGACTGACCCAGAAATTCAATCTAGCCGTAAGTTCATAGCTGAGGGACTGCAGACTGCTGCAGGCGTGCCCCTGCAATGTGACGAAGGCTCAGATTTCATGACTTTCAGACTGGGATTATTTGGACTAGAGAAACTCCAAAACGTCGACAGAACTGTCCATTTGTTTGAGCAAGCCCTACAAAAAATAGTTCCTGCAAAGGTTCCTGTCCCCGAGTTAGTGCAAGCTTAATTCACTTTCACAGCAGACCAAAAAGCATCCTCTACCCACTCAGGGGATGCTTTTAGTTTCCACTTTTGTCGGTTTAAAACAGCTAGACACATAAAATGATGGCACAGTTCATGCCTTTTAAGAGCAGAACAATGCTGAACAATTGGGTGTGGAAACGAATCCTTTTTTCTCCGCCAACCAGCAACACTCTGCACCTGGGCAATTGCTACTAGCTCCTGGTGCCCTGCCCTTACAAGGAGGACACAGAGCTCCAGGATATGAGATTTGGTTCTCGGTGTTTGATTAAAGATTGAAGGTCGCAATAATCGACGTTTTTGATGGATGAATATGAATACTAAAAAATTACCTGATTTATTAACATGAACGAACTCACCAGTAACGATTCTGTTCTTTTAACGATAGCTGAAATCAGGTTCAATCCAATCGCCAATCTGCCCGAGTATCTTGCCTTAATTCAAAACGGCTTCAATGTGGCTAACTACCCTGGTTACATTCACCTAAGAAATAAAAATTTTCAATTAATTCCACCCGATTCGAATCTATCCAATGTGCCATCGGTCCAGGATGTTTATCAATTTTCCAACTCAGATAGAACAAGCCACTTTCGCCTCAACTTAGAGTGTCTGACCTACTATTCGAGTAACTACAAAGACTTCAAGACCTTTTTGAGTTTTTTTATGGAAGGTCTCTTTATTATTAACAAAATCTTAAACATAACGATGACCCAACGTTTTGGGTTAAGGTTTATTGACAGATTAATCATCCATAAAGACGAAAAAATCCAGCAATATCTGGCTTCTCAGGAAGCGTTATTATTTGAAAAATTAGGGGGCAACTCTGAATACACCTTTTCAGAAGTTAAAAGTCAAGTTAAAAGCGCCCAACTCTTCAACAGGGTTAAAGTATTCAGGAATAGCAGCTTGGAATTCCCCAATGATATTGATCCAGCGGGGATGGTGTTTAAAGAGAAATTTATAAGCTACGTTGGTCCTAGCGCCTTAATAGACACGGATGCATTTGTCAATCAAAAATCAAAACTCAGTTTGGAGTTAATAAAGTCCAACTTCGACGAGCTACACAACTATGTGGTTACTGCATTTAACGAGTCTGTGAGCGAAGCCGCAAAAAAGAGTTAATCAGTTATTTGATTCTTTGATTCATTGCGCCTCTAAACTGGCCACCGCGCTCAATCTCCAACTCTGAATAATCTAGATTACCAGATACTTTGCCGGTACTGTGAATCAGCAGGTGGTGTTGGCAAGTGATGTCTTCATGCAATTCACCGTAGATGTCCATTTCACGGGCGCGAACTTTACCAGAGACATGCCCGGCTCTACCGATTTGCAAATCATCGGCAACCACCTCACCGTTAACCTTACCGTGTATGGTCACTTTTCCAGGCGCGTTGATAGAACCCGTGAAGACAACGCCTTCACCAATAAAGATATTGTTTTTAACTGCATCCGAATCCGCCATGGCTATGTCCTTGAGATTAAGTTAGAACATTATACAAAATAATGGCCTTTTTTTAAAAAAATTCCTTATAGATTATGCATTTATGTCGCAAACCTAGAGGAAAATTTCAGTTAAATTCGTCACAAAAAGTAAATACTCAGCCAACAAATCCTTCAATAAATCGGATGTCGCGCTCAGCATTGCCAGTTCCTAAAGCTTTCAACGCCTCTTGATAGGCGGGACTTTCGTAGGCGGCTTTTGCCTGATCTACTGATTCGAACTCCACCACGACAGTTCTTTGCATCACACCGCCCTCTTTAACCACGGAGGGCAAACCTCGAACCAAGAATTTGCCTCCTGCAGCCAAAAGCGCGGGCCCGGCTATTTTTCCGTATGCAGCAACTGCGTCAGGATTGGTGATAGAGCGGTAAGTACTTATCCAATAAGCTTTAGACATGATTAATCTCCTTGTAAACTTTGACACAATGATAACAAGGAGTTTCGATGTTTAATCACTACATACTAGCAATCCCTATGAAAGTCGAAAAAAGAATTTTAGATTGGATCCCTCAGGCAGTTGTAGTTTTAACTTGCTGCGCTGCCTTATTACCCACAGGCACTACGGCACAAGAAGATTTGCGCAGATTTAAATTACTAAGTGCTCAAGAGCTGAGTCCAGATCAACTAAAACTTGCTGAATCTATCCGCTCCGGACCTCGCTCGAGCACCGGCAGCACCGCAACTCAACCAAATGCCCCTTTGGGTAGCCCATTTAATGTTTGGCTGCGCAGTCCTGAAATGGGGGAGATCATCCAAAAGCTTGGATCTCAAATACGTTTTAATAGCTCATTGCCGGCTCGTCTTAATGAATTTGCAATCCTGATCACGGCCCAACACTGGCAGGCACAGTATGAGTGGTATGCGCACTACCGCCTAGCCCTTAAGGGCGGTTTAAGCGCCGACGTTGCAGATCAACTGTTACTGGGTAATAGGCCCCTGGGCATGGC
>DAIUEA010000105.1:0-6707 GCA_036845365.1 Limnohabitans sp.
CCGCCACCTACCCCAAAGTCTTCTCAAACAGTTAAAGCAGACAACGTAAATTACGTATCCTACAAATTCCAAGGTGTTGTGACCGAACTTAAATTTGTGAGCGGCAAGAAATGGTCTGAGAAATGGAAGGGTGAAACATTTAACTATGTAGAAGAGTCACATGACGAGTGGTCTGTGTATTTATACAATGAAGAAGCCGATTCTCATTTGCAAATCGATTTGTTTCGCAAACTTGTTATTTATACAGAGGACGGCCAAAAAATTAACTCTCCCATCATTAAATCCTTAAGCAAATAAAGCGGTACTGAGCTTTTTTGAGTCTTAAATTTTTAAACCTTGAGAAACTAGATTCGGGTAACCGCTTAAAGTTATCTCTTCCCAGATGAATAAAGAGGGGGTAACTTTTCACAAAGATACCCCGTTAATATGACTAATAAATTATTTGGTCTATACACGTTATAAGGCAACTGTCCATTTACTGGGTTTGCGGGCACGTGCAATAGCTAAGCTACTAGACTGCCGTTAAGTCGTCCCAATCTTCGTGGAATCTTTTCAAGTCAATTGGGTGCAGGCCTGCGAGAAAAACCAAGGCCTCAATGTCATCAGGGGAACTGTTGAGCAAGTGAGAGCTCAACCCGTACTTGGACAAATCCTTTTTAAAAAGATTTTTAAGTGCTCGTTCTCCTAAGAGGCAATCGCTGTCTTTGTCTCCAAGCCACTCTAAGAAGGAAAGATCGGCGTCGCTGAATTTATTGGCGGCCAGGGTGCCGCCCACGGAGTCGATTTTTTCTCTCAACGTGATGTCGCCTGGATATTGCCGAAAGCTTGGTTTGACCATAAATTGATGCCCTGTTAAATTAAAAGCGTTGAATAGAGTAATTAGCTCTTGGGTGCAGTGTTTTACTCTGCTGGTATTCTCATTGTAAACCCTTGGTATAAATATAGATATACTCATGGTAAACTATCTTGTAAATAAACAACAATTTAGCACCGCTATGTCCGATCCAACTACGAAAGCACTTATTAGGCTTTGCAACTCAGTGCCAGGGGGATATAAGGCAGTGGCAGACAAGATACAAGCGCATCCAATGACCCTATACCAAGTTGTGAGGGGCATCAAATATAGTTCGGGGCGTGTGAGGACTCTAGGTTCAGACGTCAAAGAGCGCTTAACCAAGGCCTATCCTCTTTGGGACCATTTCCCAGATAAGGGGGAGATAGCTGCGGCGACACTAATCCCAGATCTAGCAAAAATATTAATGAAAGTGCCAGATAACAAAAGGCCCGAAATGGAGCGTTTACTGGCTAGTCTAGCCCGCGCACCTGATTCCTCGATCCTTTTGCGCGACTTGGTTAAGGTTTTAGCTGCTTATGAAAGGCGGAAATAGCCTATAGAATGTACATAGTTTTACAAATTTCAAATTTCTAAATGTCTCGTGCTCCCCAAGTCAAGCCCTTAACTTTAAAACAAAAGGACCTCGTTCAAAAGGCTTGGGCTACTGGGTATAACGACAAGCTTATTTCTGCACCCCTAGGATCAATGCAGAGTACCTAGACTAGAGGGGTGCACCGGTTTCGTTAGTTTTAGAAAAATTAATGAAGATAAACTCAAACAATTAGATGTAGAGCGTAAGTTAAAACTAGGGAAGGAAAACAATCCATTTCTTGTACAGAGTGATAAATATTGTCCCCCCTTTAACGGGTACTTAAATGACGAAGTCTAAATCAAGATAGCAAACAAGTGAGAGAGGGACGAGCTGCGCGCTCGTTGTGCTATCCATCACCGGCCTAAAATAAAACGCCGGTGTATCTTGCGAACAAAAACGATGAGAATTTCTTTTAAAACTTGCCTCCTGTCATTACTCATATTAAACGGTATCACTCACGCAGCAGAAATAGAGATAGATTCATTTGCGTCTAGGGTTGAGATTAGACCGTTCACCTCCCTAACATTGAGTGACGAACAATTCCTACGTGGTGATAAAAGCGGACCAGCAGTAACGCTTGCGGGGGAGCTGAGGTTTCCAAGGGAAAGTAGTCGCGGCAAGTTGCCTGCAGTAATAATTATGCATGGCTCTGGCGGCATTAACGCTGCCAATCAAAGTTGGGCTTATGAATTAAATAAGGCTGGTTTGGCCTCATTTGTGGTGGACAGCTTTTCTGGACGCAACTTAACACAAGTAGCTTCAGATCAAGCAAAGCTTGGAAGATTTGCGGGCGTGTTAGACGCATTTAGGGCTTATGAGGAATTGACCCGTCACCCCAAAATCGACGCAAATCGAATTGCTCTAATCGGCACCTCTCGAGGTGGAACGGCTGTGATTTATACAGCCATGAGTAGATTTCAAAAAACTTGGTCGCCTGAGTTTCATGCGCTTGCAACATTTCCACTTTATCCATCATGCTTTGATAAGCTAGATCAAGATGAAGATATCTCAATGCCCATACATGCTTTTCACGGTGATATCGATGACTACGCCTCAAAGGAGCAATGTAAGGCTTGGCTAAGCCGTCTAGATAAAGCTGGAAAGAGCGTTACAAGCGTGGAGTATAAAAATGCGCCACATAGTTTCGATAATTTGTTGGGAAGCACTTCGCCAGTAGTTAGCAAAGGGGCTCAAAGCACCAGCCAATGCCACATAAGCGAGATATCAGGCACGCTTGTGAATACGGATGAAAATAAATTATTCAGTTATGCAGACAAGTGTGTGACCTACGGTCCCAAAACAGGGTATGAGCCAAACGCTACCCATTCAGTTCATAAAGCTGTAATTGAAGAGTTGAGAGTCCTTTTTAAATAAAAAACTGCAAGTTCCCTAATTCAGAACTTCCAATTGGGCATTAATTGCGTTTGAGCTCTTTATCGTCGCCGACATGAGTGGATAAAAGACATCTGATTCCACAGTGTTAAAAGGCAAATAAGGAACTGGCCAAGAGTAGTGAACCCGGTTTAAAGCTCTGAGCTTCTTAAGATTGAGAACCTCTGCGTTGACTGAAGCTATCACACTCGTCACTGCCAACGACGCACTCATTTTGATGACAGGGTCCTCTCGGTCACCCCTTAAATAGGTGGCGATACATTGGGTCGCATCTGTTCTAATATTTTTTGAGGAGACGGATACACGTCCTAGATAGGTGTTGAATATATGCCAGGTACAGTAGGGGTAGTTATCGTCTTTTACGTTTGAATCCTTTGATACTTTCTCAAGCAAAGCGAACCCCTCATTAGCACCCGTCTCGGAGAAAAAACGCAAGGCCCTGATTTTATCTGGCGTAGTCATTGACAGGGAGCCTACTTTTGCAAGATTAGCGAGCGGACTATCGCAGTCGATTGAGTTCTCAAGGGCTAAGTCCATTTTTTTGAACTGATAGTTTACAAAGGAAGCCATTCCGCAAGTGCGAAATTTATCTATGCCTTTGGCCATCTGTGCAGACCTGGTGAGAAGAGTTCTAGCGTTTTGATCAGAGCCCACTCCCCCTTTAGCGTAAAACATCACTAACCCAAGGTTGAATACGGCGGGCGGATACTCCTTGGAGGCAGCAGCCTTGTAAAAGGCAGTTGCCCGCTCTATATTGCGACTCACCCCAAAAAGGCCTATCTCATAGGCGAGCCCTATAAAGTTTTGTGCCTCAGGCGTCCCTAGCCGAGCAGACTCGGAGATTGAGTTCAAAAGCTCTACCCTACTCTTACCTGTTTGGGTCGCCAAAGCCCTTATTTGGTCAATGATTTGTTCACCGTTTTTTGACACGGTGATGTGGGGACCGAACTTTACCTCGCTTATGATGCGGGGTAGTTGAGCTTTCACTCTATCCATCAAATTATGACCAAACTCGACTACTTTGAGCGTCTCTTTGACTTTATCCCTTTCTTGACCAAGCGCGCCATTGAAAGTAGCGGACTCGGTCACCAAGCTGAGCGGCATGACTGAGGGGCTAACCGTTGAGGGGAGTGCGTTCAGGGTTTTCTGGGTCCTGGTTTTAAAGTCCGCTGCGGCGTCAAATTCTGCATTTGACATAGCCCCTAACATAGCCTCTGACCTAGCTCTTGACTGCTCGCTTAACCCCTCGCTGAGCACGCCCACTCGCCCCAAGGCACCGGGGCGTGGGAAGGTGGATGAATTGTTAAGGTCTGTAGTTTTTGCGTTTGTGGACCCGAAGATGCAAACAAAGCAAAATGAAGAGAGGAGCAACGTTTTTTCAAAGCTTGACATATAAAACCAGTAAAGAAAGAGGCATTATCATATATATACTACAATATGCATAATATATTAACTATGCTTTATGAATACCAAACTGATTAACAACCCCCTATTCGTTAGGGTATCAAACTGCTTTGATGCGTTAAGTGAGGTTGAGGCCAACAAGGTATTGTTGGTGAACGTAACGAGAAAGAATGAGGCGTTACTGAGAAAAATCATTGTCTACACCATTATTTGTGGCCACAGTGATATCCACATAGAGATAGAGGTTTCTGGGGGCGGACATGAAGCGCATATATTCGTGCGAGACGGGGACGACTTTCAATCGGTTGAGAATTTAGTTGATAAGGGCAAGGAGATTAAGGAGAGGGTCTTTAGCTTATGTAACTTTATGGGCGGAGCGGTAGAGGGGGTCAATTGGTCTGCTAGTTTTAAGGTGCAGTTGCCAGCAGAATTTGCGCTTGAGTTTGGCTTAACGCCGTTGCCCAGTCTCCCCTACTGCGTTAATTTTCGGGTTGAGTATATTGAAACGTTCTCGGGACTCGCGTTTACGTGTCGCTTGATCGACCCGCAAACCACCCCCAAGTTCGAAAACCTTAAACTTCCCAAGCTACTAAGCGACACCGTTATGCAGATATGCAAGGCGCCGAGCGGTTTCGTGGTCATCAGCGGGCCTACGGGCTCTGGTAAGTCAACCCTTTTGAACGCAATCTTTCAATGCTTGAACGATGGCTCCAAATCCGTTGTCACCATTGAAAACCCAGTGGAGTTTAAGATCTTCAAAAAAGGGGCTCCTGTCAAACAAATTCAGGTCAGGGGTGAGATCACCTTTGCAACCGCCTTGAGAGCAACTCTCAGACTCGACCCCCAGTTAATCTTAGTGGGCGAGATCAGAGATCAAGAGACGATGGACGCAGCGATTGAGGCCGCTAATACGGGGCACCTGGTCTTTGCCACCGTGCACGCCAACGACGCCCACAATACGCTTCAGCGTATGAGTCAATTAAAAGCGGATTCATTTAGACTCTCAGAGAGTTTGACACTGGTACTGGCTCAAAGACTACTCACGACATACGAGGGGCCTGCAATTAAACGCAAGCTAACGCTGGATGAGAGGACGTGGCTTGCAAAGAACGGGATCTATATGGATCACATCCTGGAGAATGTAGGTCCCAAAAGTGGCAAGGTACCCGTTATAGAGGCCATCGTGGTGGATCCAAAAGTCAAGTACGAAATTAGAGCGGGAGACCGCATCAATACCCTGTCTGTATACAAATCGGCCAGGCACCAACACACCTATGAATCGATGGTCTCTTACGGTGTAAGGTGCGTGATTGAACACGGCTGCAAACTCTCCCAAGTGCAACAAAGTTTGGAGCAAAACCCCAACGCCAAAGAGTTTCCTGGGTTTAGGGTTGAGATGGCCGCTAAATACGGAGTTAACTTAAGTGAAATATCGATCGCTATAGAGGAGTACTACGCAAGACCAAGCGCACAGGCGGATTTCTCATTGAAAGAATCCTTAGATAAGCGGTTTGAACATCAGCCCGAGACCGCTACTCCCCTTCTCAGAATTGCTTAAACACAACTATCAATATCTACCCTTATGCTTAGAAGAAACTTTTTACTCGCGCTCACTGGTGCAGGAGCAAGCGCACTGCGCGTTGTTGCCCAACCCCTAGACTTGGACAACAGGGGTAGCTTGGCCAACCCGAACAACCCCACACCCAACGCAATCAAACCCTATTTGGAAGTAGCCCCCTATAAAGCGGATGCAAATGTGGTGAGGATTTTCTTCTCACCGACCTGCACTTACTCGAGAAAGTACTTGAGTTTCTTTAAAAATTTAGATTCAACACTCAGTGCCAAGACCTCAAAAGAGACGATCTTTACGCCTACCACCAACATCGTCGACGGACTGAACTACGCAACCGCGTTTGCAGCTGTGAGGAGATTTCATCCCCGGTACGTTCAAAACTTCCTTGATGCGAGCATGATTGCAGCGCAGGATAAAAGTGTCAATGTGTTTAACTGGGGCGGTATTGATATTGTTGGCTCGGCAGTGGGCTACGCAAGATCAACACAGTTGCCTGAATCGCTCCCTCTATTGGTGTCAAAGAACCGAGGTGTGTTGATGCATGACGTTAAAGAGTACCAGGCGGCTCAAAGGGCACTGAGAATCATTGGCACGCCCTCTATTGCAATAACAGGCACTTATATTATTTCCCCAGAGCTCACCCAAGGAGACGCAGACCGTTTCAGCGAATTGATTAATGCAGTGGTTTCAATGACGCTCTAGGCGTGTGGGGCACTGCATTTTTCATTTCCCCTTTCCCCTTTCCCCTTTCCCATTTCTCATTTCTCATTTACAAAGCTCAGCTGAATTGATAAAGGCGAGCGGGGTTATCAACTAAGATCTTATTTCTAATTTGCTCGCCTGGGACGGCCTGTGCAAATGCGTCTAATAAATAAGAATCATTGGGTTTCTTGTCATACCCCTCTGTGGGG
>DAIUEA010000106.1:0-6694 GCA_036845365.1 Limnohabitans sp.
GGGCTCAGTATTTGTTATGACCTACGGTTCCCTGAACTTTATAGGAGCTTAGCCAACCTAAATACGGAACTGATTCTTGTGCCCAGTGCATTTACCTTTACCACGGGACAAGCACATTGGGAGGTGCTGCTTAGAGCAAGAGCCATTGAAAACCTAGCTTGGGTAGCTGCTCCGGCACAAGGCGGTTTGCATGAAAATACTAGAAGAACCTGGGGGCAAACAATGATCGTAAGTCCTTGGGGACAAGTTACAGCTCAAAAAGCAACCGGGCCAGGATGCACAATTGCAGAAATTAATTTTCAGGATAATGTACTATTTCGAAACCGACTCCCAGCCTTAGAGCACAGAGTTTTGTAATTCTATTCAATTTCTTAGGTCTGTAGCGTCTTTCTCTGTTGAGGAATTTATTTGGGGCTCTGCGTTTTTGGGTCGTCCAGTAAACATAGTCCACCACACAATAGCAACCAAAATGAGACCGGCCATAAAAGCCTCTAAAAGAATTAAATACATGTACGATTTGAAAAGTTTAAGCCAGTTGAGGCAGGAACAACGACAAAGCAAACTCGCTTTGTACACACTTTGTATTTTAGCTCTTGAATTTGTTTTATGTTCATGCGGATCGTTTCAACCTCAGCCTGACGCCAACAATCTGCCTCCTGTCGTAAACGCGACTCTGCAAAGTACTGCGGCCCAAAATACATCACCCCAGGCAATAACCTTCGAACCAGTACAAATTCGCAAAGACTCGCCACCCTCTAATTTAACGCGGCCAATTACACTTGGTCTGGCGGATTTGAAAGCACGCTGGAGTCCCGTGCCTTGGGACGATTTACCAGGTTGGGCAGAGGAATCAATACCGCAAGTTTGGTCTGCTTTATTGTCAAGTTGTGAGCACCCCCTTGGGAACGTTGCAAATCTATGTCCACAGCTAAAGCCTCTCAAGGACTTGGATGAGCAAGACAAAAGATTTTTCCTAATGAGTCACCTGCAACCTTACAAAATTTCGGACCCTGGAGGTGAACTTTCCGGTTTGTTAACGGGCTATTACGAGCCTACATTTAATGCATCAAGAATAAAAAAAACTGGATTCGAGATTCCAGTTTATGCACCACTTGATGAGATCATGAGCCTTAGAGCCGCCAACTCAAAATGGTTCACCCGACAAGAAATAGACAGTTCGCAAACAGTTCAAAGAATGTTATTGGGTCATGAAATAGTTTGGTTATCTGACCCCTTAGACCTATTGATTTTGCAGATTCAAGGCTCTGGGCGTTTGAATGTGATTGAGGCGGACGGTTCTCACCAGTGGATCAAGGCCGTTTACGCGGCATCCAACGAGCATAGCTATCAAAGCGTTGGCAAGTATTTGCTGGATAAGGGGGAGATTACAGACGCATCTTGGCCCGGTATAAGAGCGTGGGCTAGTAAAAACCCTGGACGCCTGAATGAGCTAATCTGGTCAAACCCGCGGTATATCTTTTTTAAAGAGGAGTCCTTAAAAGATCCAAATCTAGGCCCCAAAGGGGCGCAAGGTGTTCCCTTAATGCCAGGCAGATCAGTTGCAGTAGACGCTAGACAAATTCCCTATGGCACCCCGCTTTGGCTTGTTTCAAATGGCCCGACTCTTCAATTGAAAAAACTAGTTTTGGCCCAAGATACCGGCACTGCAATTGTGGGGGCAGTCAGAGCGGATTATTTTGTGGGTACCGGAGTTGAGGCCGGCGAGATAGCGGGAAGATTGAAACAAAACCTAAGCATGTGGGCCCTTTTGCCTAGGTAGTTATATCCAATACTTTTTTGAAATTTGACCTTACACTTTGCATAGTTAAAAGAAATTGCATACCTTCAACCTTCTCCATTTTTGGATGATCCAATATGAACGCTCCTTTGCCAGAGTACTTGATTAAAGCCCTACAAGATGTTGCATTAGACGATAAATACACATTAGAAAGCGGCAAAGCGTTTATGAGCGGCGTACAAGCCCTCGTTAGATTGCCGATGCTACAAAGGCAACGAGACTCAATGCAAGGCAAAAATACAGCTGGGCTTATCAGCGGCTACCGCGGATCGCCTTTAGGTGGGTACGATCAATCCCTTTGGAAAGCAAAAGAGTATCTTGCAAAAGAACATATCACCTTTCAACCAGGAGTTAACGAAGAATTAGCGGCAACAGCAATTTGGGGTACCCAGCAGCTCGGATTTTCACCTCCAAATGCACATAAATACGATGGAGTTTTTGGAATTTGGTACGGAAAGGGTCCTGGGGTTGACCGGTGCGCGGATGTTTTCAAGCACGCAAATATGGCTGGTACCACCCGCTGGGGAGGGGTAATTGCAGTGGCCGGGGATGATCATATTGCAAAAAGCAGCACAGCGGCTCATCAAAGTGATCAAATTTTTATGGCATGTGCAATGCCTGTATTTTTCCCCGCTAGCGTGCAAGACATACTGGATTTAGGAGTGCATGCCTTTGAGCTAAGTCGATACTGCGGGCTTTGGTCAGGAATGAAAACGATACAAGAAATCGTAGAGTCCAGCGCAACTGCGACAGTAGATCCACTGCGTGTTCAGGTAAAAAGACCAGAATTGCTCCTGCCTCCTGGAGGTTTGGCGATACGCTGGCCAGATGACGCGCTAAGCCAGGAGGCAAGGCTCTTTGGTTATAAATGGACAGCTGCTCTAGCCTACATTAGGGAAAACAAACTCAACTTCAATGTCCTAGAGGGTCCAAATGATCGATTTGGGATTATTGCAAGCGGGAAAGCATATAACGATACGCGCCAAGCCTTGTGTGAGCTTGGGTTGAGCGATGAAGTTTGCCAAAGCCTTGGAATACGATTACATAAGGTGAATGTGAGTTGGCCGCTAGAGCCCCACGGTATTAAAGAGTTTGCAAGCGGTCTTCAAGAGATATTAGTTGTAGAGGAAAAACGATCCCTCATTGAGACCCAGCTGAAAGATGAACTCTACAGTTGGCCTGATTCAAAACGGCCTCAAATCTTAGGCAAATTTGATTTAGATCCACTTGAGCACAAATCCCAAGGCCAATGGTCCGCATACTCAACACAGCAACCGGCACTGCTGCGAGCAAGTGCGGATCTGAACCCCTCCGTAATTGCTCGTGCAATCGCGAAAAGACTCAGCGAGTTGGGAATAGAGGTCTCGGCTCAATTAAGAATGGATCTTCATCTAAAGAAACTTGATCAAAAAGAGCAGGCAATGAGTGCCTTGCAACTTACGACGGAGAGGCAACCATGGTTTTGCTCAGGCTGTCCTCACAACACCAGCACCGTCGTACCAGAGGGCTCAAGAGCAATGGCAGGTATTGGCTGTCACTTTATGGCTTTATGGATGGATCGTCAAACCTCAGGTTTCACCCAAATGGGTGGTGAGGGTGCGCCCTGGATAGGACAACAACCGTACGTAACCGAGAAGCATGTTTTTGCAAATATTGGGGACGGGACATATTTTCACAGCGGCATTATGGCAATCAGACAAAGCGTTGCTGCAGGGGTGAACATCACCTATAAGATACTCTACAACGACGCCGTAGCAATGACCGGTGGACAGCCCATAGGGGAGCGGTCTGAGGGGCATACTGTGATTCAAATTGCTCAAAGTATGAAGGCTGAAGGAGTTAAAAAAATAACAATTGTGACCGACCTGCCTGAGAAATATGAGGATGTAAAAGATTTGCCGCTTGACGTTCAAGTCAAACACCGAGATGAATTAGACCGTATACAAAAAGAGTTTCGAGAGATCATTGGTACCACCGTTATTATTTACGATCAGACTTGTGCAACCGAAAAGCGCAGACGCAGAAAGCGTGGAACGATGGTTGATCCAGCTGTGCGTGTCATGATCAACGAGGAGGTGTGCGAAGGATGCGGTGACTGCGGTTTATCAAGTAATTGCATCAGCGTAGAGCCCTTGGAAACAGAGCTTGGCCGTAAACGAACGATCAACCAAAGTTCGTGTAACAAAGACCTCAGTTGCCTAAAGGGTTTTTGTCCAAGCTTTGTAACAATTGAGGGTGGTAGTCTTAAATCTAAGAAATCAGCTAATCTCAACGCGCCAGAGGGAATAATAAAGAATAATTTAGCGGCCGAAATATCTGAGCCTGCTCAAATCAACTTGACACAATACGGCGCAGGCTATGGCATCATAGTTGCAGGGGTGGGGGGAACTGGAGTTATTACGATTGGACAGTTACTCGGATACGCCGCGCATATCGAGGGCTTAGGTATTGTGACCCAAGACTCAGCAGGATTGGCTCAAAAAGGCGGTGCTACTTGGAGTCATGTGATTATTGCTAATGAGCAAAAAGATATCCGCACGACAAGGGTATCTACAGTTTGTGCCGATTTGGTCATGGCTTGCGATCCGATTGTTGGAACCAGCAAGGAGACGATTTTAAAAATCGCTTCAGGAAGAACTAAAGTTGTTTTAAATCGCCACAGCTCCCCAACTGCGCAGTTTGTGAAAGACAGAGAGTGGATGGATCCAAGTGACAAGTGTAAAGAAGATTTATTGACTGCGCTTGCTGGAAATGAGGCTGATTTGGGAAATTTTGACGCATATGCCATAGCCGTTAAAGAGTTAGGCGACAGTATCTATGTGAATCCTCTGGTGTTGGGCTTTGCGTGGCAAAGAGGCTGGATCCCTCTAAGAAGGGAGTCCTTATTAAGAGCGATAGAGTTGAACGCAGTATCTGTAGAAAAAAATAAATCTGCGTTTGAGATTGGAAGACTCTGTGCAATTGAGAATGTGAATCCTGGAAATTCAGAAAAAAAAGCCTATCAAACAATTTCATTTGTACAAAAACAAAATTATTCCTCTGTAGTTGAAAACCGGTCGGCTCGGTTAATCAATTATCAAAACAAAGCCTACGCTGACTCTTACAGACAGTTCGTTGAAGAGGCTCACGCTAATTTAGGTGAAAAAATAGGGCTCATTGTTGCTAAAAACCTTTATAAATTAATGGCTTATAAGGACGAGTACGAGGTTGCAAGACTTCATACTCAAACTAACTTTAATATAAAAATTAAAGAATTGTTTGAAGGCAATTACACAATCAACTACCACTTAGCCCCTCCCCTTTTGGCAAAGAAAAACGAAAGAGGTGAGCTTATTAAACAAAAAATGGGGCCAATGACGCACACTTTATTTTGTTTAATAGCTCCATTAAAGTTTTTACGAGCAACCCCTTTTGACCTATTTGGTAAAACAAGTGAAAGAAAGAAGGAGCGCCAATTAATTGCCACCTACAAGTCATTGATTAAAGAGCTAATGGATGCAAAGAAGCCAGGAAAAGTGGAATTAGCTATTCAAATTGCAAACGTTCCAGAGTCCATAAAAGGGTTTGGGCACGTAAAAGAACGAAGCATCTTGCAGGCTGAACAGCGCTGGAGTAAGTTAATCAACGAATTCAGAGCCTGAGTGCGTTTATTAACTCTTTGCAAAGTGCGCTTGTTGATCTGCGTGATAGCTTGATCTGACCATTGGACCAACTGCGGCATGTTTGAATCCCATTTCATATGCCTTTGTCTCAAGCATCTTAAATGTATCTGGGTGAACGTATCGCAGCACTGGCAGGTGGCTAGTGCTTGGAGCAAGATACTGCCCAACAGTAAGCATATCGATCTGATGTCCTCGCATGTCTTGCATAACTTGTAGTATTTCAGCGTCCGTCTCGCCCAGTCCCACCATCAGACCACTTTTGGTTGGAATTTGAGGAAAAAGAGTTTTGAACTTTTGAAGTAATTTGAGGCTGAATTCATAGTCACTTCCGGGCCTGGCTTGTTTGTAAAGACGAGGGACTGTTTCTATATTGTGATTCATGACATCAGGTGGGGACCGCTTTAAAATTTCTAGCGCTCGGTCATCCCGACCTCTAAAGTCGGGCACTAAGATCTCAATTTGAGTCGAAGGTGATAGCGCTCTCACGCTTTCAATACACGACACAAAGTGATTTGCCCCCCCGTCCCTTAAATCATCTCTGTCCACACTTGTAATGACGACATACTTGAGCTTGAGTTGTTGAATGGTTCTGCCTAAATTGACGGGCTCTTCCGGGTTCAAAGGATCTGGCCTACCGTGGCCTACATCGCAAAATGGACATCTGCGGGTGCATTTGTCGCCCATGATCATAAAAGTGGCTGTACCGTTGCCAAAGCATTCACCAATGTTGGGGCAAGAAGCTTCTTCGCAGACAGTTACTAAACTATTTTTTCTGAGAATATCTTTAATTTCATAGAAACGCGTGTTGGTTGACGCCGCTTTAACGCGAATCCAATCTGGTTTTTTTAAGACTTCTGCAGCTTGTTGAACTTTAATCGGTATTCTGGATAGCTTAGCGCCCGCTTTTTGCTTAACCAAAGGGTCGTAAAAACTCAATTTATTTTCTTGCCCAGTCATTTTTGCTGCATCGGGAGTTTTTTCAGGATTGATCATAAAAATGTGGGTTAGAAGAACTGTGATGTTTAAAAAAATCAGTTTAACTATTTAGAAAGGTAAATGCTTAGTTTATTTGAAAGAACCGATGCCACTTCTTGAATATCAGCTTGAGCTCCGATTGACCAAAGATCGACTGTTTTGAGCCCCAAATAGCCGCACGGGTTGATTTGTTCAAATGGCTTTAAGTCCATCCGCACATTAAGAGATAAGCCGTGATAGGTTTTGTTGCGGCTAATTT
>DAIUEA010000107.1:0-6616 GCA_036845365.1 Limnohabitans sp.
TTGACAAAATCTTTACAGCTGCAGGTTTTGAGTGGAGACAACCGGGGTGCTCTATGTGTCTGGCCATGAATGCGGACAGACTGGAGCCAGGTGAGCGCTGCGCCTCAACGAGCAACCGAAATTTTGAAGGCAGGCAAGGCGCTGGGGGCAGGACCCATTTGGTCAGTCCTGCTATGGCAGCGGCTGCAGCCATACACGGTCACTTTGTCGATATTAGACAATTTTCTTAACATTTAACTGATTCATCGATAACAAAAAATCAATAACCGTATTTGAGGCACACATCATGCAAAAATTTACCGTACACAAAGGCTTGGTTGCGCCAATGGACAGGGAGAACGTGGACACAGATGCGATCATTCCTAAACAATTTTTGAAATCCATTAGAAAAACCGGTTTCGGCGTCAATTTGTTTGATGCCTGGCGCTATTTGGATCCTGGGTTTCCGGGTCAAGATCCCTCGACTCGCAAACCTAATCCTGACTTTGTTTTGAATTTCCCGCGCTACAAGGGTGCCTCCATTCTTTTAGCTCGCAAGAACTTTGGGTGTGGATCATCAAGAGAGCACGCGCCCTGGGCGCTCGATCAGTATGGCTTTAGGTGCATATTGGCTCCTAGTTATGCAGATATTTTCTTCAACAACAGCTTCAAAAATGGTTTATTACCCATCATCTTGCCTGAACCAATCATTGATCAACTCTTTCATGAGAGCGCCGCTTTCCCGGGATTTCAACTCACTGTTGATTTGCAGGAACAAGTTATTATCAAAGATCAGGGCGAAACAATAAAATTCAACGTCGAGCCGTTTAGGCGGTATTGTTTACTGAACGGCTTTGATGACATAGGACTGACCCTTAGGCACGCAGACAAAATAAGGGCTTTCGAGACAGAGCGCTTATCCACCAAACCTTGGTTGGCGCAAACGATGATTGATGGAGGTACAAAATGAAAGTTGCAGTTTTACCAGGCGATGGAATCGGCCCTGAAATCATCAAAGAAGCACTGAAGGTCTTAGTTGCTTTGGATTTAAAAATTGAGTTTGAACACGCCGACGTCGGGGGAGCTGCGTACGAGCTAACTGGCCACCCACTGCCTGAGGCCACCACTGGGCTTGCTGGGGCGGCGGATGCGGTTTTATTTGGAGCCGTGGGTGACTGGAAATACGATCACCTGGAGCGCGCTTTAAGGCCTGAACAAGCCATTCTTGGGCTGCGAAAGCATATGGGCCTTTTTGCAAACTTTAGACCCGCAATTTGCTATCCAGAGCTCACTCACGCTTCAAGCTTGAAGCCCGAACTTGTCAACGGACTAGATATCTTAATTATCAGAGAGCTGACCGGAGATATTTATTTTGGTCAACCCAAAGGCAGGCGCAAAGCAGTGGATGGCCCTTTCATAGGGGACGATGAAGGTTTTGATACGATGCGCTACACACGCAGCGAAATTGAACGCATCTTGCACACCGCCTTTAAAGCGGCCCAAAAAAGATCTAAACGAGTGACGAGCGTGGACAAATCAAACGTGCTTGAGACCTCACAGCTTTGGCGTGACGTTGCAACTCAGGTTGGCAAAGAATATCCCGATATTGCTTTGGACCACATGTATGTTGACAACGCCGCCATGCAGTTGGTTAAAGAGCCCAAAAAATTTGATGTGCTCGTCACGGGCAATATGTTTGGAGACATTTTGTCGGACGAAGCCGCAATGCTCACGGGCTCTATAGGTATGCTTCCATCTGCTTCACTCAATTCAAAAAATCAGGGCCTGTATGAACCCAGCCACGGAAGCGCCCCTGATATTGCAGGCAAAGGTGTGGCAAACCCTTTGGCCACAATTTTGTCAGCGGCCATGATGCTTAGATTCTCCCTCAACCAAGAGAGCGCAGCGCTTGCAGTGGAGCAAGCCGTGCAAAGGGTTTTGGCATCAGGTCTTCGCACACCAGATATTTACTCAAACGGCACTCAACTCGTAGGCACGGTGGAGATGGGTAACGCGGTAGTGGCACAGATTAAATAATGATGCACGGGTTGAGAGATTGAATTTTTGACATTAGTGCCTTCAATCTCTTGTTTGTGTCCACCCGTTTATTCTCATCTGTCTGCGCCTTTTCGTTGAGTTGTTTGTTGCCTATTTAGCTTTTTTATTTACAAAGGAAATCAGTCATGTCAAGGGCCGTTAAAGTAGTGGGCTTAGTTGGGTGGAGGGGTATGGTCGGCTCCGTGTTGTTGGAGCGGATGCACTCACAAGGCGATTTCGAATTGATAGAGCCGCTCTTTTTCACCACTTCAAATGTCGGTGGTCAAGCGCCCGAATTTGCTAAAAACGAGCGCAAACTCTTAGACGCAAAAAACATTGCCGCCTTGAGTAAATGTGACATCATCATCACCGCTCAAGGAGGGGACTACACCAATGAGGTTTTCCCTAAACTGCGCACCGCCCAATGGAAGGGTCATTGGATAGATGCGGCCTCAAGCCTAAGGATGAAAGACGATACAGTCATTATTCTTGATCCAGTTAATCGGTCCGTCATTGATAAATCTCTTCACGCAGGAGGCAACAACTGGATAGGGGGCAACTGTACTGTCAGTCTAATGTTAATGGCGGTGGGCTCCCTTATGAATAAAGGATGGGTTGAGTGGGTAAGCGCCATGACCTACCAAGCGGCATCAGGCGCAGGCGCCCAAAACATGCGCGAGCTGTTGCTGCAAATGGGCGCACTTCACGACAGCGTAAAGTCCGAATTACAAAACCCATCATCTGCTATCTTAGAGATCGACCGTAAGGTGACGCAAACACTTAGAGGATCATCTTTTCCTAAAGAAAACTTTAGAAATACGGCGCTAGCTGGGAGCTTAATTCCGTGGATTGATGTACCCCTTGATCACGGTCAAAGCAAAGAGGAATGGAAGGGCGGTGCAGAATGTAACAAAATTCTTGGACTCCCCTCGTTTCGCTCAACAGGCAGCATACCCATAGACGGACTATGTGTTCGTGTAGGTGCGATGCGTTGCCACTCCCAAGGTTTAACGATTAAGCTAAAAAAGAACATTGATCTTAAAGATATTGAGGAGACCATTGCAGCTGAAAATGAATGGGTTAAGGTCATTCCTAATCAACGAGAGATCACAGAGCAAGAATTAACGCCTGCTGCAGTGACGGGTACTTTAACAATCCCAGTGGGGCGGCTTCACAAGTTAGCAATGGGGGAGGACTTTTTAGGGGCTTTTACCGTGGGAGACCAACTTCTTTGGGGGGCAGCCGAGCCCTTGAGAAGAATGCTTAGGATTTTGCTCGAACAAGGTTGAAACGCAACGCATAATTTCGCAAGATTCTCCTAAATTTACCCCTTAAATCAATGATTTAGAAGAAATAAGGGGATAGGTAGTTTATGATCTATCTTTGACTAATTCGTTTCAATTTGGCATTTATGGATACTAATCTGTCAACTAACTGTCTATCGCCAACTAAGCGCCCATTGGCTGTAAAAACGCTGATGGGCTTACTTACCTGCGCGCTCCTGTTTGTAAGCCTAAGCCCCGTTCATGCCTTAACCCTAAGCCGCCCATTGATTCGTTCCCAAATCGGGCAGCCTTTAAGGCTTGAAATTGATGTTGTAAACATCTCACCAGACGAGTCAGTTGATCTCCAAGCAAGCCTAGCAGAGCCTTCAAGTTACAAAGGCTCCAACATTGTTCCTAATGCGGCCCTGGAACAGGCGCAGCTGAAACTGCTGAGTCGCGCTGATGGCTCCAAATACCTTCAAATCGAAGGATCGCAGCCCGTTATTGATCCATTTATTGAAATCTTAGTCTCCTTAAAGTGGGCCAGTGGAAGTATTCTGAGAGATTTGGGAATATTCCTTAGCACTCCTGCCAATGATTCTCAGTCAGGCCCCACACCTCAATCCACGTCATTCTCAGGCAGTCAAGTGATAGTAAAAGAAGGCGACAGTGCTAGCAAAATTGTCTTGCAGCGCATGGACGCATCTCAACTCTCGCTTGATCAAATGTTACTTGCTTTACTTAAAAGTAACCCCGTTGCTTTCATTGGTAACAACGTCAATTTAGTCAAAGCTGGCTCAAAACTAGAAATTCCAAGCACACAAGAAGCTTTAAAATTTGATAAAAATGAAGCCCGAGAAACGGTTATCTTGCAGGCTAAAGAGTTTGCCAATTACAGAGCTAAACTTGCCAATCAACTAGCTGTCACGCCTAACGAACAAAACACCAAAACAGTTGAAGGCCGAATCACAAGCACAGTGAAAGACGGCGCAGAAAGGCCCAAAGATCAGCTCAAACTAAGCTCTCCTGAAGTGAAGGGTTCTTCAAAAGAATCCTCTAAAGAGGAGAAGATAGTTTTAGAAAAACAAAACATTGAGAATAAAGAACGAGCCAATGATTTAGCAAAAAATATTGAAGAACTTGCTCAGTTATCAAAAACTTTGAATTCCGGCGAAAAAAATGACGGGCAAACCTCTGAAATACCCAAACCCCAGCAAAGCGATAGCCCCGCGGGTCCAAAGGGTGAGGACAAATCTTACATCACTCTTATTTTTATCTTTTCGTTGTTGTTGCTCATCGGTATTTTGGTTGGGGTGTGGCGACTCATGAGTAAGGGCGAAGAATATACCAATCCCATTAAAGCTTCAGATCCTTCAGGTCCATACAACCCCAACAATCCATCAGACACTGGGCTAGGCATGACAACTGATTCGCCATTAGCACCGGTGCATGCAAACGATTTAAGTATGCAAGCTACCAGCGCCCCACCTGTTGATGATCATAAGCAAGGGGCCCCACAAACTGCAATCTCCTTAGAGGAGATCGTCACGCAAGACCCAACCCAGTCTCAGTTTGCAGGTGAACAGAGTAAAACCGGTCTCAGTGAAACGCCTCCAAAAATGCAGTTTAACTTTGATTTGGATTTACCTTCTGAAAATTCAGGCGAACCGTTCATAAAATCCACATCATCGCCTGTGTTGCAACCGGCAACACAAAATGCATTGATTCAACCCCCTAAGCCCGCTACTGCGAATACCTCCTGGCCTGGTCAGGCTGAGAATCCTGCATCGGACGCTCTTAGCGCAGGCACCTCTACACAAACACACGCCGGTGCTCAAGGCGAGGAGAATGTGGAAGTTGAAGACCCCTTTAAAGTAAGGATGGATTTGGCTGAAGAACTGTGGAAGCTAGGTCAAAAGCACACGGGCAGAGCATTGGCTCAGGAGGTGGCCGAACAAGCTAGCCTTGATATGCAAGACCGAGCTAAGCGCTGGCTCGCAGAGCACGCTCAATAAAAAATGCGTATTGCTTTAGGCCTGAGTTACTTGGGTCTTGATTACGAGGGCTGGCAAAGCCAGCCCAACGGTCAGACGATTCAAGATAAACTAGAAAAGGCTCTGCTCGAGTTTACTCAGCATCCCATTCGAACACACTGCGCTGGGAGAACGGACTCTGGAGTTCATGCCCTGATGCAGGTGGTCCATTTTGATAGTCCCGTTGAGCGTGATCAATCCTCTTGGGTGAGGGGTTTGAACAGCTTTTTGCCGCGAGACATCAGCGTAAACTGGGCGGCCCAGGTTGATGAGTCTTTTGATGCAAGACGCTGCGCCCTATCTAGAAAATACATCTACATCTTATTGGAATCCCCCGTAAAACCAAGTCTGGACTACGGGCGCGTGGGTTGGTGCTTCAAGGCTCTAGAGCACGAGCAAATGCAAAGCGCTGCGCAGTGTTTAATAGGTACTCACGATTTCACCTCTTTTAGGGCCTCTGCTTGTCAGTCTCTTACGCCCATTAAAACCTTGCACTCTATTAAAATTGAGCGCAGTCTCACCCAAGCCTTACACGATTTAAGGGGGCAGTCGTCTTATTGGCGCTTTGAGTTTGTTGGCAATGCTTTTTTGCACCACATGATTCGCAACATCATGGGCTGCCTGGTTTTTGTGGGTCAGGGCAGAAAACCTGTCTCTTGGATGAAAGAGGTATTGGATGCAAAAAACAGGGACGCTGCGGCTCCCACTTTTGCAGCGGCTGGTCTTTATTTTGCGGGCCCCCAGTACGATCCTAAACTGGGCCTGCCGATGGATACTCCTTTGATGAACTGGACGGCATGATGAATCTAAGTACGTGCATCAAATTTTGCGGTCTCACGCGTGAGCAAGACGTTGACGAGGCCGTTAAAAACGGAGCCAGTGCAATTGGTTTTGTGCTTTACTCCAAAAGTCCTCGCCACGTCAGCGCTGAAAGAGCGGGCCTATTGGCGCGTAGATTACCCGCCTTTGTATGCCCCGTACTTCTTTTTGTCAATGCAGATAAAGCTTCGATTCAGCAATCCTTAGACTGCATGCCTGGCGCTTGGTTGCAGTTTCACGGCGACGAGAGTGCTGAATTTTGTGCACAAATCGGTGAACAACTCAAAACACGTTGGATTCGTGCTGTAAGAATTGACACCCATATAGAAAGTCCTGCCTTTGACCTTGTAAAATACGCGCAAGAATACAAATCAGCCCAAGCTTTGCTGCTTGATGCGCATGTGCAGGGATACGGCGGCGGCGGGCAAACATTTAATTGGTCACACATTACTCAAAACGTAAACGCTCACCTCGTCTTGTCTG
>DAIUEA010000108.1:0-6079 GCA_036845365.1 Limnohabitans sp.
ACCATCCCACAAACACTAGTTCAATAATCTGCGAGGAGTCAAATGATGCTTGATATGGTCAATGTAGGGCTTAGAACCCTGATGTGTTTGGGATTTATTCTCTTTGTCGTGCGTCCGATGTTAATGGGGATGTTCAGCCGGGAGACAGACAGGCTGGGCATCGAGCAAGCGGCAGAGTTGGCGGTGATGTCGGCCTTCAAAAATCAATTTGATTTGGTTTTGAATTCTCCCCCACCAACCACTCTTTCCTTGGAGGACATGCGCGAACCCCAAGAGGAGCTCCCAGTAATCGTGGTTCCTGAACCAGAGCCTTTGCCGCCCAAACCCAATCCTTTTATTAGGCAGTACAGGGAGTCTTCTATTAAGGATAAAAAACTTGCTGCTCAACTCCTTGAGGAACAAGCCAAACTACCTGTACAGGAAGAGGAAGACGGCGAATTAGATGCGATGAAGCTTAGGATGAACGATCATAAGAAAAAAGCCAAACCCTCTATTCCTTCAGAGCTTTTAAATAACGCCAATAGCTTTGATGACAAACTGATGATTGCCAGATTCGTTGTCGATCAACAAAGAGACCGCGTGGCCAGTGTGATCAAATCGATGATTAAACCCTAGGCCTTTTATGAAACTCAATTTTGACGCGGAAGTCTCCCAAAGCATCTCCCTCGTCCACGCCCCCAAACCCCAGCGCAGTGGCACACTGGCCAGACTGGTCGGACTGACCCTGGAGACAAGGGGTCTGACTGCCCCTTTGGGAGCGTGTTGTGAGGTGGTTGGACGCAGCGGTCATAAAATTGAGGCAGAGGTGGTTGGTTTTAACGACAACGTTTTGTTTTTAATGCCTTTTACTGAGCCCATAGGGGTAGGGCCTGGGGACACGGTTCGCGTTATCAGTGAGACACCACAAGTCAATCTAGGCCCACAGCTCTTGGGCCGTGTGATTGATGGACGTGGCCAGCCCTTAGACGGCAAGCCCGCACCGGCTTGCATGGACACAATGAGTTTAATGGGAAATCCCCTCAACCCCATGGAGAGGGGACCGATACACGACGTACTTGACGTGGGTGTGAAAGCCATCAACGGAGTGCTGACCTTGGGTGTAGGCCAACGCATTGGACTCGTGGCGGGCTCAGGCGTGGGTAAAAGCGTATTGCTCGGGATGCTCACTCGTTTTACCCAAGCTGATGTGGTGGTTATTGGTTTGATTGGTGAGCGAGGCAGAGAGGTGCAGGCCTTTATTCAGGAGTCTTTGGGGGTTGAGGGACTGGCTAAATCTGTGGTGGTTGCCGCACCCGCCAATGTGTCTCCCGTTCTGCGCTTAAAAGCAACGCATATGACGCATGTGATTGCCGAATATTTTAGAGACCAGGGCAAAAGTGTTTTAATGCTCTGCGACAGCTTAACCCGAGTAGCCCACGCCCAGCGTGAAATTGGACTTGCGATTGGTGAGCCGCCCACCGCCAAAGGCTACCCGCCTTCAGTATTTGCGCTTTTGCCCAACTTAATCGAGAGAGGCGGTGTCGGCAGACACGGACGCGGTGCGATCACCTCCGTTTACACAGTCCTAGCAGAGGGAGACGACTCCTCAGACCCGATCGTGGATATTGCTCGCGCCTCGCTTGATGGGCAAGTGATGTTGTCTCGCAAATTGGCAGACGCCGCGCATTACCCAGCCATTGAGTTAAACGGCTCAATTTCAAGAATTATGCAAACGCTTTTGAGTCCGGATGATTTAAAGCAGTCCAACAAATTCAGGCGTTTGTGGTCACTTTACCAACAAAACGTGGATTTAATCTCCGTGGGCGCTTACGAAAGGGGCAGCAATAAGGAGGTGGACGATGCCATTCGTTTACACGATTCAATGGCTGAATTTTTGCAGCAAGATATGCACAAAGCTCAGGACTACGAAACCACGCGCGACCAAATAAGAAATTTAATGGCAGCGATCTAACGTCAACTAGATCTAAACGCTCAACAACCCACACTCCTCATTAAAACTGATCGCCCATCATGAAACCCAGAGAATGTTGGCCCGTACTGGCTAAAAAGGCAGAGGAGGGCGTTGAAGCGGCGCAGGAGTTGCTCGTGCTCGCTAGAAAAAAACTTGACCAATTACAGGTCAGCAGAGATAAGATCATTGAGATGATGCATGAATACAAACTCAAATCCTCTGAAATACAGTCTCGCTTGCACTGCATGACAGAGACCACCAATTACAGACACTTTATCAATCAACTTCAGGTGCTTTTGCAACAAGCTAACTTCCAAGTCGGCCACGCGCAGGCCGAGGTCAACAACGCAAAAAATGACCTCTTAGAAGCTCAACTTAAGAAAATGAAGATGCAGGCTTTGGTGGAGCAAGATTTAAAGGCTGTTGAAAATTTCACCAGACGTTTAGAGCAAAAACAAATGGACGCGTTGGGTGTGACTCTGTACAACCTTAAAACTGATTAAAAAACTCTTTAAGCTGAGTTTTTTTGGTTTGGAATAACCCAGCCCATCTCCAAACAATGATAGTACCCCGGTTTGAAGGCCCACCCCGCCCAAGTAAGGGGCGTTTTAGGGGGGAAAAGGTTAGAGGTCTCATGATCAAGCCAAGCCCCGCCAGCAGGGGTCGCCCCCAATTGCTGAAGGTAGCGTTGTCTTGCGTGTTCAAGCGCCATTTCGTTTGAATTAAAAAGCACTTTTGCCCTATCCTCTGTGTAATTGTCCAAACGAAGGATGCTTGCAGGCGCGGGTTGCTCGCCCGCTTTTAAAGCGCTTGGCAGGCAAGACGGTCCCGAGTAAAGATCGTGTACGCTCCCCCAAACTCGGTTTTTAAGGCGTAGGTGAATGAGTTTGAGCTGCGCACTTGCTAGCTCGGCGCTTTTGAGTCTGATGCGGTGCTGCCCGAGCACGTTATCAAACCAAACAAAAGCACTGGGGTGCGCGCGCAAAATTAGGTCCAATTGATTAAGCGCATCCACGGTGTGAAAGTTAAGTTGAACTGCCTTTTTTTTAAGCGCTTTGCCGTGATTGAGGCGAAATAAAAATCCCGCTAATGGATCGATATCGTAAGCATCGATACGGGAAAACTCCTCAAGCCACGGCGTTGACATCATCCACCCCCCACTCGCACCAATGAGGATCAGTGTCGGTTTATCTGCTTTTGGGGTCTGACTTTGCGTACCCGCGGACTTGGCGCCTTCCCCTTGGAAAACTTTCATCAAATGCTGGTGAATGTGCTCTTTTGTGAAGCGCCAGTTTGAGCTAGATACGCTTGCATGCAGGTGCCAACTCAGCCCACCCGTGCCCCCAGCGGTCAGCGCATTTTTAATATTTTGAAAAAAGGGCAGGGCGTTCAATGCGTGATTGGAGGGATAAAGTTAAGGAGTGGTTTGTACAAAGAAAGTGTTGTGAGAGGCTGTGCTTTGTAATCTGAGAGTTATCACAAAAGATCAAAAAATAAGTCTTTTTCCGCCTCGAAGCGGCTCAAAATGCTAACTCAGTGTGAAATTTATTAAATCTTATCTCATTTCGTGCGCATAGAGAGAGATAATATGGGCTATGCCAGTACATGATTGGGCTCAATTCGCTTTAAGTGTAACTTTTGTGTTTCTTTTGTTGGCTGCCTGCCTATGGTGGTTGGCAAAACGCAAAGGTGGCTTTCTCGTCAACCGAGTAAATAGGCCTATCCAAATAGAAGACACCCTGCAACTTGGTATCAAACACAGGCTCATGTTGGTCAAAGTGGACGATTACAAAGTCCTCGTCTGCGTCACTCCAAATGAGATGCAAACGCTTCATGCTTGGCGTTATACGGGGCAGAGTCATCCGTCAAATTTAACGGGTAGTGCCGCAGTCTCTAACGTTTCAACGGCTCAAAGTGCTCCCTTTGAAGATGCGGGGCTGCGGGATTCAAACAGGGGCCCTTTAGATCACCTACCGGGATTGGCACCTGGCGCTGAAACTAGGAGAGGTGATGGTGTTGGCGCTGTCGGTGCAAATGTGGCTACTCGTAAAAAAAGCTTTAAAGAATCCCTTGGAGATGTCAATGCTCAGGCTTAAGATGCAACCCCTTCGTTTTTGGGTAAAGCTGTTTTTCTTATCCTTTATTTGCATAGCAACGATTTGGCCCGAAGCCGCACTCCCCCAGGGGCTGCCGATGGTGAACGTCACCAGCGGCAAAGCGGGTCAACAGTACACACTGACCTTGCAGCTCTTGGCTTTGATGACGGTGCTCTCTGTACTGCCGTCCTTGCTACTCATGATGACCTCCTTTGTTCGCGTCATTATTGTTCTCTCCATTTTGCGTCAAGCGCTGGGTACGGGTCAAACGCCGCCCAACACAGTGTTGGTCGGTTTGGCTTTGTTTCTCACTTTCTTTATCATGACGCCCGTATTTGATGAGGTGTATAAAAACTCGCTCTCCCCTTACATGAACGCCAGCATGCCCTTTGAGCAGGCTTTGGCCAAGGCGGAGGCTCCCATTAGAAACTTCATGATGAAACAAACCCGTGAAGATGACATTACGATGTTTATGCAGATTGCTCAAAAAAGAGAGATCAACAGCCCGGATGACATACCCTTTACGACTTTGATGCCTGCGTTTTTGACCTCTGAGCTAAAAAGCGCTTTCATGATTGGTTTTATGATCTATATTCCTTTTGTGGTGATAGATTTGGTGGTGGCCAGTGTATTGATGTCCATGGGTATGATGATGCTCTCGCCTATGATCATCTCGATGCCTTTTAAGCTTATGCTTTTTGTGCTCGTCGATGGTTGGAGTCTCATCATGGGCTCTTTGGCCTCTAGTTTTATATTTAAATAAATTTAACCTTCAGGAGCTTACCCCCCAATGGATACAGCAATGGTAGTAGATTTAGGTCGTCAAGCACTTTGGATGACCATGCTCATCTCAGGCCCACTGCTGTTGGTGGGGTTGGTGATTGGTTTGTTGGTCGGGGTGTTCCAAGCAGCGACCTCAATCAACGAGCAAACGCTTAGCTTTATTCCAAAGCTATTGGGTCTTGGTTTAACGTTGTCCATTTTTGGTGGGTGGATGATCAACTCGCTTGTGGATTACACGAGAATTATTTTTGGACGAATTCCTTCACTCTTCATGTGAGGGGAGCTCAGCACTGATCTCAACCTTTTAGAGGAGCACCGGCTTTATGAACATCATGATGCTTGACTTGTTGGACAGGTTTTACTCCTTGATCTGGCCGATGCTGAGGATCTCCGCTTTCTTTGCTTTCACCTCCGTCTTTCCGGTCAGCTCCTTTAGTTTGCCAATCCGAATTGTGATGGCTCTCACATTCACGATTTTTTTGTCCATGCTGATTGAAATCCCAAAAACAGATCCGACCACTGCGGCCGGGTTGTTTGAGGTGTTCAATCAGCTCTTTATTGGTTTTATGATGGGTCTCATCATGCAAATCACCACTTCAGCTATAGCGATTGCAGGCCAAACCATTGCAAACTCCATGGGCCTGACGATGGCCACGTTAATCGATCCTGGCCTTGGAAACGTGCCTGTGTTGTCAGAGTTTATGGTTCTTGTGGGGACCCTAATTTTTCTGTTCACGGGTGGTCACCTCATCGTGTTCAGCATTCTGTTGGAGTCGTTTCACACCTTTCCCATCGGCAAAGCTTTTTTAACTCAAGATCTTTTGGGTAAAGTGATTTCGTGGAGCAGTTTGATGTTTGTGGGTGGACTGTTGATTGCGCTCCCCATTATGCTGACTCTTTTATTTATCAATATTGGACTTGGCTTTGTGAACCGGGCAGCGCCCAGTTTAAGCATTTTCTCAATCGGTTTGCCCGCCATGATTTTGATTGGATTTGGCGTGATGTGGCTTGCAATGCCAGGACTGGTTGGGCGAATAAATTGGCTTTGGGTTCAAAGCTTCACTAACCTCAGAGACATGATGCTTCACTAAATATGGCAACAGACGGCTCAGCATCAGAAAAAACCGAAGAACCAACCGCCAGACGGCTTCAAAAAGCCAGAGAGGAGGGACAAGTTGCGCGTTCGACCGATTTATCCTCTGCGGTGCTACTTTTCTCGGCCACGCTTTTTTTTAGCTTCTCTGGCGAG
>DAIUEA010000108.1:6089-6608 GCA_036845365.1 Limnohabitans sp.
CATGGGGGCTCTATTCACCTCGCAGTTGCAGTTTGATCGAAAAATTTACGACAAAGCTGAACTCTTGCCCGCTATGTTTGGCCAATCCGTATTGGATGCTTATTTGCTGATACTGCCGTTCATGGTGATGTTGCTTTTTGTTTCGGTCTTATCGACTGGGCTGAGCGGGGGGTTTATATTTTCGATGAAACTAGCCATGCCAAATTTTGGCAAAGTGAACCTTCTTAACGGGTTGTCCAGGATGTTTGGGTTAAAAGCTTGGATTGAGCTTGCCAAGTCGATATCAAAATTCACAGTGATTGCGGGCATTTTGTATATGTCCGTTACAAACAATATAGATGAGTTGATAAATCTGAATCAAATGGATTTAGGGCTCGCTGTGAAACACGCGGGCTCACTCATCATCGATGCCTGTTACTGGATGAGCCTAGGATTGCTTTTTATTGCCTTCATTGATGTTCCGCTGCAGCGCTACCAAGTCAACCAGCGCTTGAAGATGAGCAAGCAAGAGGTTAAAGA
>DAIUEA010000109.1:0-6524 GCA_036845365.1 Limnohabitans sp.
GAAATCATCGATCTGAATCTGAAACAGCAATCTCACTGGATTCGAGCTGCATGCCTTCTTGGTATGGAGCTGGGCTGGACGGAGAATCCAAGTGCTATCGATTTATTGGATAGCAGCACCCTAGAGAAAATGGTCTGCTTCCGACTGACCGATGGCACTGAAACGCCCCCTGAGTGGTTCTTGCATTTGGTCAGCGATATGCCCGAGCTCGTGTCAAAGGTGCTGATCACCTACGCAAGTGAAAGCTTCAAAGCTCAGAAGGAATACGTTGACGGAGTCTATCAGTTGGCAAGAAATGCAGCGTACATAAAGGTCGCCCGTCTTTCCGTACCGGCTTTGCTGCTCAGTTTCCCAACTCGAAACAGGTCAAATCAACTCAATCAGCTCAATTCATTGCTGAGGTCTGCACTCAAGTATGAGATGCCCGAACTCCCAACAATCGTTGCGAGGAAGCTCAAGCTCAAATCCCTTGATCCAGGCCAGCGGGTGTACTTCCTTCTAACGGGGATGCTCATAGACCCTGAACAGTACGAGCAAAAGTTCTGGGACTTCGTTGGCGAGTCTTGGCAGCGCATACAGCACGTCTCTGACTTTCTCGGTAACCGCCTGCGTGACTTGCCTATGGATTTCACCTTGAGCGCCAAAACGTATGGAAAGCTCATTGAAATTCAAACGCCGTTCGCAGAAGTTGACTGGCCAATGGGCGGCGGAGCAGTCAGCCAGGCAATGAGCCTGGGCGAGCACGTGAGAGGCCTAATCGGCAAGCTGACCGCAAAAGGCACCCCAGAAAGTCTGGAAGAGATCAACCGACTTCTAGAGCTCCCTACGCTAGAGAAAATCCAACGCCATCTGCTCAGCAGTAAACAAGAAGTCATTCAAAGGCTACGGGAAAGAACCTTCAGCCACCCCACGCTCCTCAACGTAGCCCAAATCTTACGTAACAAATCACCCACCGGGCCTGCGGATCTGCAGGCTATTGTGCTCGACCGTCTAGACCAAATTGCAACAGATATTCAAACAAGCAACAGCGATCTTTTTCGTCAATTTTGGAGCGAAGGCTCTGACAACAGGCACAAGTCCGAAAACAGATGCCGGGATGCCTTACTTGGAATGCTAAGAGGCCACCTTGAACCTTTAGGAATCGATAGTCAGCCAGAGTTCAACTACGACAACGACAAACGTGTGGACATTCGTGTTTCATATCGCAACACGATCACTGTCCCCATCGAAATCAAGGGTGAGTGGCACCCAACGCTGTGGACAGCCGTGCAGAGTCCGCTGATTCCAAAGTACACCAGACAAAAAGAGACCGATGGGTTCGGTGTTTATTGCGTGATTTGGGTTGGTGGGTCGGAGCAACCGACAGCTCGAGATGGCGCAAAAAAACCTGTTGTTTCATCTGAGCTTCAATCAAGATTGAATAAATACCTCCGCGATAAAGCTCAGAGGTACATCTCAGTGAGAGTGCTCAACGTGGTTAAGCCATGAAATATAGGATTTCGCAAATACTTTAATCCATCACCAGCAGTTTTGCTCTGCCCAATTTTCAAAATAGTCTAAATCACAGATTGTGCCCCGAGCTTTTCTATCCCAAAATCGGCCGCCCTGAAGCAGTTGCGCATCGCTTCGCTCGTCGTAATCAACTTGCCACAGGACTTGCACCCGTGATAGTGCGCGCCTACTGGGCGCACAAAAAAAGGCCGTTTAAACAATATGAATAAACGGCCTAACCAAAAAAAACGAAAAAATTACTTGATCGTAGCTGTTTTTTTGGCTGCAGCTGTAACGTGCTCTTGCGCGTGAGCTGCATGCTCAGTGGCTGCGGCTACGTGAGTTACTGCAGCCTTATGATCACTTGAACCAATGCATTTGGCCGCTTCGCTGTGCGATGCAGATGCTTTACCCAAATGCATAGCCGCTTGAACGTGATGCTGTTGTGGTGTAACTGATGAAGTGTCTTGTGATTTTGTTTGTTGAGTTGTCATATAAAAATTCTCGCTAAGGGTGAATAAAATTTTTCAGAAAATAGGTTGTTTGGTTACAGCCTACTTTAGGGATTATTGATCTCTTGAGCCAAAACGTCTGTCTGGCATCACACAATATTGATCAAAAAAAGTGTTTAAAGTAGCTTATCTAAAACGAGCATGTTTGATCACTAGTTTCAAAATCTTGAGCCAATAGATACGGTGAAGCCTTTTGCAGCAACATTATCTCTGTCGTATGAGTGCATGTAATCAATTTGTCCGTATACCGAGTTTGTAAAGTTGGTTTGAATTCCAAGCCCGTAACCAATATCGCTTCCCTGACTAGAGCCCGCACTAGATGCAGTGATATCGGCTCTGACGACTCCAATTCGTGCGAACACTTCGGTACCTTGGATCACGGTGTATTTCGGTTTTAAGAAAACACCTAAGCCGTTATAGTTAGCGTCAAAACCCGTTTGAGTGTCTTTATGTACTGTTTGAGTGTAGAGAATATCGAAACCCAAATTTTTGTTAATTTCATTTCCAACTAAAAATCTAAGTGCGAGGGGCTTAGAATCGCCTCCAGCACCGGACAGATCAACTTGTGAAAAACCAATTTCCCCGTAAAAAGAATGCTCTGAACCTACTTGATTCTGACTTTGCGCTTGAGCAACAGAGGCACCGAAAAAAGCGATTATTGCTAAAGATATCAAGTGTGATTTATTCATATATTTTCCATTAAAGTTTAAGTAAAGATGATGCTTTTTTTAAAAGGTTAAGTCTGTGTGTCGTCCAACACTTAAAGAGCAGATTAACGTTTTGTTTCAAGATTAATTTTGAATGACCACCTTTACCCCAGTCACATCGACTTCGACACGTCGGTCTGGCTGTAAGCAGGCAATAGCATCAACTGAGGAGTGCAAGGCTTTACAAGCTCCAACACCTGTTATGGGCTGTGAGCTACCTTTGCCAACCGTGGTGATTTTTTGAGCAGGTATGCTGCCAAGTGATACGAAATAAGATTTCACTGCATCTGCTCTCATTAAGGAGAGCAAATCGTTGTAAGCATTGGTCCCTATTCGGTCTGTATGGCCCTCAATACTCACCTGATCGTATTCAACTCCGTTAAGTTCGTTACTGAATTTATCCAGTTCAACTTTTCCTTGCGGAGAAATAATCGATCTGTCGAAACCAAACAACACATCCGAATTAAACGAAACATGAAGACGCTGTGCGACTGGGACCACCACCACTGGAACTTGAACCTCTTGATAGACTATTCTCTCAACGGGCAAAGGGGCAGGAGCAGTGACTACGACAACAGGGGACGGCTCATAAACAATACGCTCTACTACTTTGGGTTGCTGAACTGGCGTACCTCCAAAAGGAAAAACTAAACTTAATGTCGCCACATCAATGTCGCCTCTATTGCCAATCGCATCATTGACCCTATACCGCTCTAATTCCCCTCGCAAGGACATAGATGGATTAAATTTGTATGAAAAACCTAATCCAGCTTTGTAATTAGCGTCTCTAATTTGAGGGTTTGCATTCGATACAAAGACAGCACCTGAGCTAGTAAACCTATCCCTAGCTCTAACACTATCCACGCCAATTCGCCCAAGAATTGAGAGCTGATTGTTAATCGGCAAAGTCCCCACATAATCCAAATTAACACCGTCCATAACTGTTTGACCACCCAAAGATCCAGTGGGAGTTGTGATAGATTTAAATCCAAATTGCCCTAATCTAAAAAAACCACCCTCTATTCCAAAATAAGTATTGAATTGATAGCCGCCAAATAATTTATAAGCAGCGTCTTTATTGACATCTGAAACACTGGTATCCGTAAATCCAGTGTTCCTTAATTGTTCATTAATTTTGATATCATCAATTTTTGCTTTTCCGAGTCCGCCGCCAACACCTCCATAAAATTGATTGTTATTTTGTGAAATTGCATTTACAGTTATAAGCATGGTCAGACTTACTGACAACCTCAAGAGGCATTTATTCATAGTTTTCTTTAGAAGTTTTAAAAGTTATTGAAATTAATTATTAGGGTGCATAAATCGTAGTATTGACCATGGTTACAGATGCATCTAAGCCTATTGCTCTGCCTCTTAGTACTGTCTGAGTTAGCTGGCCCGCTGTAGAAATGGTCATCCCTGCTTTGGCGATAACGGTACCCACTAAAAGGCTACCGTTCTCCAACCTAGCTGCGCTACCTACTTGCCAATAGACATTTTTAGCCTGTGCTCCGTTTATTAAAATAACACTTCTCGGAGTTGCAATTAAACCAACAGTTAAAGATGTCGGCATTTGAAAGACCCACACGGCATCTGGATCCCCCGCACCATCTAGGGTAAGGTCACCTGAACCAAGAATCAAACTTGAAACCGGGGTTAAATAGACACCCTTAACCAAGGTACGCCCCCCCAACTCGCCCGTATCCAATGTCACAGTTGGGGCCAAGCCTTTCAATGCATTAAAAGCTGTGAGAGCGTCCTTAGCTGCAAGTGAAGCCAAAAGTTGCGACTGCACGGTACCTGGAGCAGGTGGAGCACAAAAAATGCTGCCAGTTACTTGACCGATGTTCAGTGTGGTTTGTGTGTATATATTAGCTGCGTCATGGAAACCTGTGAACAAAGTGCACTCTGCAGTTGTTCCTAAATCACCGTTCACAACCGTATTGATACCGGAATTTGTAACACCAGCGTTTCCTCCAAAAGCCCCGTAGCTCGCAATCGAGCCTAGATTAACGCTTAACTCAGGTACACAAGAATTACTGGCCGTCGAAAAGTGAAGAACTTTTGCTGCAGCCATAGGGACGCCGCTTTCGTCTGTAACTGCCGTTGATATAGTAGTTATAAATGCGCTGTTATCAGCATACCCAAAATTTGGACTATTTTGAGTCACAGAAAAAGTAGCCGTGTTGCTGGGGGAGTCGTAAGAAATTAAACCGGGAATCACAGCCCCTAGGTTCGTAATACTAATAGACGTAGAGTTAATCGTTGTCGGATCCATCGCTTTACTAAAAGTAACGCTTAAATTTTGCGTTCGACAAACAAGCAAAGCATTATCAACCGGATTACTCGCAATGACTGTAGGCGCAACAACAGGAACTGGGATGATGGGTGAAGCGGCAGTCGTAAAGGACCAAACGTAATTTGTTGCCAGTGCTGTAGATACCGAATCAACAACTGAAGTAGTAATAGTTGCCGTACAAGTAACGCCTGCAGGAAGTGGAGCAGCGTGATGTAAGACAGCAAGTCTATTTACGCTGTCGTAGGAAACAGTTCCTGAAATAGGTGCTCCGGAAGGGCAAGCAACGCTAAAACTAGCAGGTGTGAGACTAGAAGAACTCATATCATGACTAAACTTTGCAGAAAGAATTGTGCTAATTGATATGTCGGTTACAAAAGGAACTGCTGTCAATGGGACCGTGGATACAACCAAGGGGGGTGTAATGATTGGAACTACATCAATTGGAGTTGAGTCGGAGGTGTTTTGTACGCCTGAGCTACCTAGGATAGGAGAGGGACCACCAGAACCCCCACAACCTACAAGCAATACAAAAAGTAGCAACAAATATCTACCGCGAGAGTGCATATTTAGAAAATCAAACAGTCTCATAAAAATTCCTTAATTTGGAGCGTCCACGCGAACACATTCCATAGGAATATTTGATAAGAAATAACGTGCAATGTCTGTTTGTTATCGTACGTATTTAGTCTACGCGTGATGTTGCGCAGCAGACAGACTCCAATGAGGAATATCGGTACATTCGGAGCCTAATAGAAATAAAAAAACCTTAGGAAATTAATTATGAAATTAAATCATGCTTTGTATAAAACAATCGCAGCCCTATTGATATTTATCAATATGGGTTGTGCAGTCCAGAGAAACCAAGAAACGATAGGGGCGTACGTTGACGATAGCGTACTAACTACAACAATAAAAAGTAAATTCTTTGAGGATAAAATAGTCGATGGATCAGCAATAACAGTTCAAACACTAAACGGCGTCGTTATGCTCTCGGGTTTTGTTAAAAACAGTGAACAAATAATAAAAGCTGAATTAATTGCTTCTAAAATAAAAGGGGTCAAGGAAGTTAGAAACAGACTAGCGATTCAATAAGAAACGGTTAACGATAAAAAATACTGGTGGTAATAGATACCGGTGGTAATAGATACCGGTGGTTGGTAAAGAATACGGGCAGTAAAAAATCCACCGGATCTGCATTATTTAGATTTTTGAGTCTCGTGCCCAATATACCCGCCCACAGCAGCACCACCTAGTGTACCGGCGGGACTACCCCCCGTTAAAATGGCACCGCCTAAGGCTCCTGCACCAGCTCCAATTGCGGTTGATTTATCCTGCTCACTCATAGAAGAGCACCCCGCAAAAATAAACAGAATACATAAAAAAGAAATAGAGGGCGATATTTTTAAGCTAAACATAATGAACCTTTTAAGATAGATAATTTAATGATTCGTTGGAAACGAATTGAAGTGGACCCAATGAGCTGAACTATCAAACAAGAGAGTTTAAGCTATGCTT
>DAIUEA010000110.1:0-6451 GCA_036845365.1 Limnohabitans sp.
AGCCATTGGACATATTCATCTGCCCGAGCGTTGTGCCAACCTATGTTTTGGTGGCGTCAAAAGAAATAGACTCTTCATGGCCGCAAGTCACTCTTTGTATGCGGTTTATGTCAACACAAGAGGCGCTACTTATTGTTAACTTTTAGGAGTTGCGTGAAATAGGGTGGGCAAACCAAGGAAATTGCAAAGTATTGCAAACTATTCCAAAGTATTGCAAGGCATTGCAAGGCATTCCAAAGTATCGCAAAAGTATTCAACAAGTCCAATTAAAGCTTTGGCCTCACCGAGCCGATACACTTAGGACGCCACTATATGTGCGCTCCTAACAAGTTAGGAGTGCTCTAAATGTGTGACCCATTTAAATATTCTCTGATTGTGAACTGCTATGAAAAAGTATTTACGCATCATATTAGAAGTGCTACTCGTCCTCATATTGGTGGCTGTAGCGGCTTTTGCATACACCAATTATTCTGGTAAGAAGCACATCTCCGAGGACTTGAGCCAGTCAAGCGAGGAACTTGATCAGACTAAGGAAGCTTTGGACAAAGCGACTGAGGACTTGGACGCTTACAAAGAAAAGGTTGCAGCTTTGACGAAGGATCAAATCCAGTTGAATGCTCTGAAATCAGCGTTTGCAAACGGAGTTGTTTTGGCAGATGTAGACGCTCTTTACAAAAAAGAGAAGACCATTAGCGCAGACAAAGAGGTGGGCCTAGGTGCGCTTCGCTTACTGACCAATGGTGTCAATGACCCCAATACGATCGCAGCTTTTCAAAAGACACTGGAACTTGCCGAGTGGAACACAAGATTACAAACGGTCTGCGCTGCTCAAAATGCTTTGATGGCAGCGGGTCAAAAAGTTGCCGTACTCGCAGACTGTAACAAAGACGGATCGGCCGGCAAGGCAGACGACGAAACGCAAAAAAAAACTAAAGAATTAAGTGAGAAAGATTTCAAATGGGGCTATGACGGGGATACGGGCCCAGAGCACTGGGGGGATAACTTTCCAACCTGCGCTAAGGGCAAGAAACAGTCTCCCATGAACATCATTGGCCCATTTGAGAAGGCCAAAGAAACCCTGACTGTTGACTATAAGGAAGGGGCACTTAAGATGCTCAACAATGGCCATACCATACAAATCCTGCCAGAGGCGGGAAGCACGATGATGGTTAACAAAGATGTGTTTGATTTGTTAGAGGTTCATTTCCACCGTCCAAGCGAAGAGGAGGTCGACGGAAAGAGCTCTGCGATGGTGATACACCTGGTACATAAAAATAAGAAGGGCAAAATGGCTGTTATGGCCGTCCTCATCAATGAGGGTAAAGAAAATCCCGCCATCAAACTCCTATGGGCTAACTTGCCCCCTAAGGATAAAGAGGGCGTTGAGTACGCACCCCCCAAAGTGGTCTTTAACCCTGCAGCTCTTTTACCGACTGACCTGAGTCACTTCACGTACGAGGGCTCTTTGAGTACCCCTCCTTGCACCGAAGGGGTTATGAACTTTGTCATGAAAACTTCAATTGATTTATCTAAAGGACAGATCAATAAGTTTCCCTTTAAAGTCAATGCACGCCCAGTACAAGACTTTAATGGCCGCAAAATAGCTGAAACAAAGTAATTGACTGATCAAAATCTCACCCATTCATCAATCAACTATTTGCAATCTGCAGTTAAGTTGTTGGGTGTAGTTAAAAACTTTGCGGGCTCAGTTTAAAGGTAAATAAACGGTGCGCGGTACATCCAAACGGGTCTGCCGTCTGCGCCGTAAACTACCGCTTGGGGCTTGAGAAGCCGAGCCTCAAACTCTAGACTCACCAACCACGCGCCTGCCTTTAGCTCTGCAGCTGCTTTTTCAACCGCTTTGGGCATGCTCTCGGGTCTTTGAAACATATAGACCATGTCATATTGGGCCCACTGTGCAAGCCAAATATTGCCTTGCCTAATGCTTGCCCAGGGACAACGGAGAGCGCAAAAAAAACGCAGTGGCCAGCTCATCTCTAGGCCGTAAAAAACGCAATTCTTAAAAGCCGCTCTGAGCGCTTTAAGTCCGTCCCCTAAACCGCAACCTGCGTCAAGTATCTTTGCCCCATCAAAGAGTTTTATGTGATCAGGTATCTGAGTCAGTGCTTTGGAGGGAGTCGGGAAAAGCGGTGCATCACTCCAAGCGTTAAGAGGATAAACTGCCGCTATCAAAAGGACCAAGCCTAGCCAGGCAAGAGGGGGAAGAGTCTGGGAGGTCTGAGTCAAAAGCAGTTGCGACAGCGGAAATCCGACCAAAATCAGGAACCTTCTCCAAAGCGTGGAGCCCAAAGCGGTTAAAGAGACGCTTAAAACGGTTGCGCCAAGAAAGGCCCATACGTTTGAGTCCAACACGCTCAACAGCAGCAAGAAAAGACCCCAAGACAAACCCCAGCTCAGTAATGCGGGCAGTGGCCAAATGAGGATTTTCATTCAAACAGTTGAGAGGGTTTTTGCATCAGCAGTCGCGACTATACCTTGAAAAAATCTGCCCTCTGTTCTTAGTCAGTTGCATCTGCAAGTAAGGGGATTTATCAATAAACAATCAATGTGCAATCAATCTACGGTCCATGTACCAAACATCTACGAACCATGTACGAACCATGTTCGAACCATGTACCAACAATTAACTATAAATCAAATTGACTCAGAAAAAAAAGTTAAAGTGACTTTAGGCGTTCACTAGAGGGCACTACGCGGGTCAGGCGAATGCCGTAGCGATCGTTCACCAAAACCACCTCACCCTGTGCCACCACAGTATCGTTGACGAGAAGGTCAAGCGGTTCACCCGCAATTCGGTCCAACTCTACGACGCTGCCCTGGGTAAGACGCATCAAATCTCTTATTTTAATTTGCGTGCGACCCACCTCAATGGCCAATGAAACTGAGATATTTTGAAGCACCTCAGGGTCAATGTTGCCAGGGTTGCTCATCTCAAAATCTGCGGCCGAGGGACCAAGTGGAGGTTTCTCCGCCCCAGCAGCTGGAGTCGAGGTGCCCAAGATGTCGTCTATGGGGTCTTGGCTGTTTGGATTGTCTGTGGTGTCGTTCATGTTAATTTACCGGTTTTAATCTATTCCAGGGACTATGACATCTTCTACACGCACTGCCACGTTGGAGCCCCGGGTCCCAATGTTGACGCCAAAGGCGGGGACGCCTTTGGCAATGAGTTGTGCATGTTCCGGTTTTTTAAAGAAAAGTAAATCACCTTCCTTCATGGTTTTTAAATGGTACAAGGTGGTCTTCAAGTTGCCCATTAGCACTTGAATATCCACATAGGCATCCCCAACTGCGACGGCCAAGTCCTGACTCCATTTTTTATCAGACTCCTCGTCCCCGTCCCCGGTTTGTACTCTGTTTCGGAGCAGCTCACGCATGGGTTTTAGAGTGGCGTAGGGGTACACCAAGTCCATGAAGCCTCTGCCACCAGAGGAAGTGGCATCGGACTCGAACCTGCTCAGCACAACGAGGTCGTTCTCGTCTGCGATTTGAGCAAATTGAGGATTGATCTCGGAGCTGACTTTCTCGCATTCAATGGGAACAACGGCGGACCAAGCTTCTTTTAAAGATTTAAAAAACACATCCAAAATGATGTTGATAATTCGGTTCTCTGTGGGCGTAAAGAGCCTACCGGGAGGCAACTCTCCTACCCCTTTTCCGAACCCACCAAAGAAACTATCCAGTGAGCTGAAGACCACATTGGGATCGATGATCACAACCGAGTAGCCTCTAAAAGGACTGATCCGTATGGTGTTCACCGCAAGAGGGGGCTTCAGCATTTTCAAATAGTCACCAAATTTGAGAATCTGAACTCTGGACGGATTAACGCGGGGTGTGGTCCTTAAAACCTCCAGCAAACCAAGCCTAAACATACGTATAAAACGCTCGTTGATCATATCGATCGACGAGACGTTCACACCCAGCGTACTGTTCTCACTTGCAAGGTCGTGTTTTTTAACACGCACCGACGTATTAAAGCCTGTGTCCGTCTCCAGGCTCCCGTCTTTGAGACCCTCCGCTAACGCGGAGAGCTCGTCTTGGGATAAAAGGTTAGCTCTGTTTGTCGCCATAAACTCTTACTGCATCACAAAGGAGGTAAAGAATACTTCCTCAATACCGCCGAAATCCTCATACTCTTCAAGCAGACCGTTCATCGTTTCTTTTAGTTTAGCGGCCAACTCTTTTCTGAACTCAGGTTTTTTGGTCTCTGACTCAGTGCTTTGACGCATCACATCCAGCATGGCTGAGCGAAGGGCAAACTCATGCTTTTTGACATTATCAAATACGCGGTTATCGTAATGCGTCATCAAAGCGATTTGAACGACCATGACCTTTTTGGAGTCGGTGATATTGGTCATCAACTCTTTATCAAGCTGCATGTAGTTTTTCTCGAACCGAGTCTCCTCAGGAGCTTCTTTTTTGATTTTGACAGGTGCCTCGTCCTTGGCTTTAGTTGCCGCCGCCTCCAACTCCTCTAACTTGTCCATGGCAGCTAGTTCTGCCTTTTTCTCGTAATAGCCTGAGAAATAAAGTGTTGCAAAGGCCACTATGACCAATAAGACAATCGCACCTACGGCTACACCAATGATCAAGAGCATTGGTTTTTTCTTCTTAGGGGCTTCTGCGCCTTCTTCGGCCGCTGGGGCTGCTGGTTTGGCTGTTGCCATATCTATCTCCTGTTAGGGCCTAATGCTTTAGGCAAGAATGTCGAGTTGAGAGTCACTGCTGGACGAGGTAACTGGTTTAGATTCGTCAGCAGTTGCAATTTCTTCAGTCCCTTGGACAGCACTTACTGGAAAGTTTTCATGTGTGTAGGGTACACCAGAATTTTGACCCTGGTTTGACCCTTGTCCATGACCACCCGTTTGGCCAGACCCTACTTGAACTGAACTTTGTTGAATGCCAGAGCCTTGCAAGGCGTGTCTGAGCTGATGACTGTTGGTGTGAATTAGATTTTGAGTTAATGGGTTGTTGGACTGGAAATTAGCAGCTAACTTACCGTCCTTCATCTCCAGTTGCACGTCCACCATTCCAAGACTTGAGGGTCTCAGAGCAAACTTCATCTTCCACTGACCTTGGGCGAATTGTTGTTGCAGGCGGTTGGAGACTTCGGTTGCAAATTTATTACTCAGCTTTTCATAGGCTGCGGCCATGTCGCTTGGTAAGTTGCTATTATTTTGTTGCGAATTATCAGAGCCTGGCCCTGTGCCGTTGTTTGAATCTCCAGTCGACCCGCCCATGTTAGTGCCGGATCCATCTACGCTCATCGCGTTTAAGGCTGTACTCATATCCAGTGTAATGGAGCTTTGTGCTCCAGATGATCCTGATCCATCTTTTGAAAGCCCGTTTGTTCCCCTTGAAGAGTTTGCAAAGTGAGCTTGCAGGGCTTCAATATCTTCGGGCCTCAAGCTGGCCTCCATAACGGACAAAGCCTCTAAAGTACTGACCGGTGTGTCCCCAGTCCCTGCTGGAGTAGCGTTGGGGCCTACTTTATTACTCAACTCAGCCAAGGTGGACGCGGTAGCTTCGCTTTGAATGCCTATAGCTCCAGGGGCTTGTTGGATTTGAACTTGAAAGTTGTTGACTTGGCTCAGCACCGCGTTTGCCGTGGGGGAGAGTTGACCATTTGTGGACAAAACGCCTAAAGCAGTCGCGGTGGTGTCAAGCGGGGTTGGGGTTGAGGAGAACGAGTTGGATGCATCACCAGGACCGCTTAGGCTGGGCAGTGATGAGCCAGAGCTCATTAAGGACTCTGTCGAAGGCGTATGGGCGCTAAGTGCACCTTGCCCAGTTTGATGGGCAGCATCAGCTCCAAAGAGTTGGTGTATCTGTGAGTTGTTAAGTCCCATACCCCTTGCGTAGCTGATCAAACTTTGAGGGTTGGTGTCCGTTTGAGCTGGGGTAATGAGTTGTATGTTGGAGCTAAGGGAGACCGTTGTTAAGCTTTGAGCGCCCAATTTGCCACTCAACGCGTTGGCTGAGTTGGAGGCGCCGTCTTTTGTACTTAGAGCGTGTTGCTGGGCTAAAAGTGCCGCCCCGATAGAGGGTAAAACAATCGGTAAGCCGCTTGGTAAATTATTGGATAGACCACTTTGTGAGTCACTGGGAGTTTGTAGTTTTGATTTGAGGTCTGAATTTGTCGCCTCACCAAAAAGGCCTGGCGCGCCAGCATTGGTTTGAGATCCGTTGCTCATCAACCAAGCGTTGGTAGAGTATTGGCCAGTTATTGGGTTGCCAGCAGCAGAGGGCGCACCCTCAGCGTCTGTAGCGTTGTCCAGTAAACCATCATTTTTGGTCGGGTCGTAGTAATTTTTATGGCCCGAAGCGCCACTTTTAGTTTGATGTGTGCTAGATGAGGCCGTTGAGGCGGTCGAGGCCGTTGAGGGTGTTGAGTTTGAAGCCCCCTTGGTTGGGTTGGCGCCCTGCGCATCAG
>DAIUEA010000111.1:0-6369 GCA_036845365.1 Limnohabitans sp.
GAATTGACTTGTTATTGGAGGAGTCGATCCGAGAGCCAAAGCAGACTTGCTTTCGGGTTTTAGAGAGTTCGCAGGAGACACAGGTCAGAGCCTTATCTTTTAATTCCTCCCAACTCAGAGTCGATACTTCAACAGTATCGTAGTTGGTTGCTTTTGGGGGCGGACTTAAAGCATGCTCACTTTTTTGGCTGGGTGTAGCCAATACGGGTCTTATAAAAACAGAGGAGACAATTTCTGCTGATAACGAGGGTGCAGCGAAGGTGTTGGGTACGGAGTCTAATGAATCAGTAGATTTTTTCTGCGCACGAGACTTGCCCTTGGCTGGTAAAGCTAGATAAGGGTGGGATAGTCCCATCTCTTGGAGGATTTTGAGCTGACGCGTGTTTAGATGCATTTTTAAATATTCATACTCATAAGTACAGCGTTCTCGCGTAAATTTGAGCCTAAATTACCAAAGGGATAGTAATTCTTCCTCTCCCCCGTCCGACTAAACCCATAAGCAGTATAAAGGGCAATTGCTATTCGGTTGCTAGCTCGGACTTCTAGCCAAATCCAATTTAAATGAGCTAGTTTTGCTGCTTTTTGAAGCTCATCTAACATGACCTTAGCCAACCCTTTGCGTTGAAATGAGGGCGAAACTGTTAGATTTAATAGGTGGTACTCATCAACGCCTTTCATCGCAACGTAGTAGCCGGTAAGCTCTGGATCTTCGAGAAGTGAATTTATTTTAAAAAGGCCTTGCATTAAATACCCAGCGGCAAAAGAATCCATAAAGTTGTTCCTTGTCCACGGGTGTGAATAACAACAAGACTCTATCAATAATAGAGCCTCTAAACTATCCGGCGTTAAAGGAAGTATCCTAAAATCCAAATTCAACATCTCGCGAGGTGCGTCCTTATCCATAACGTGCTGCATGATCTACTTAAACTAAATTATTCCTAAGTGGCCGTGCCGGGCTTCATCAAATTGCGCTCTTTTATCGTCAAAGCGACTCGTTCCCTGACATATAAAGGAGACGCTAAGCCAGTCTTTAAACCCTTGGCAAGGGCGTTATCAAGCATTGCTAAATCCAAACAAAGACCAGCGCTTGGTGAAGACCTAATAAATGCAGTTACGGGCCCTAGGCCTCTAAGCATAATCACCTTCTCAACAATGAGAGGATCTAAGTTAGAGGAGACTATAAAACCTTTGGCCCCCCAAGTTGTGGGAACGACAAGGTGCTGGGGATCACAAACCAAGGGCTTTACTGTGGTCAACCATTGACCATTAACTCGTTCGTACGCCCCGATGTACCACTGGCCCATTCTGGCATCCAAAATACTTAAACACCGCACAGTATTTGAAACGAGGTGGGGTTGCTGGGTTTGGTTGTTTGTGGTGTTTATTTGATTAAAAGCGTCTTGAGCGAGTTCCATTAAAGTATCTACGCCTAAGATGATCGGCTTAGGCTCTAGACCTAAGCTGAGACCTTGCACCACAGAGCAAACCGTTCTAAGTCCAGTAAAAGCTCCGGGGCCCTGCCCAAATACAACTGCATTAAGCCTGTCTAGAGCTAAATCTGATTCTTTTAAGATTTGGATAATGCTTGGAATTAACCAAGATGAACTTTTGCCCTTAAGTGGGAGTTGATCCTGCGCCCTGTAGCCGTCTTTTTGGACCGCAATCGAGACAGTGTCAGCGCTGGCCTCAAGGGCTAGAAGTTTCATAAACGGTTGGTACGGAAAAATGTTGTGAGAATTAAGGGCACTTGGTTTCGAATTAACGGAGTTTGTTTTTTGAGGACCTAAGTCCGATGCCAAATAAAACACCCAAGGTCACGAGCGTCAGACCTAAGAATACACTCAAACTTAAAACTTCATCTAAAAAAATACTTGCTCCTAGCGCCCCTAGCCCTGGAACGACAGCTGTAAACATGGTGGTGCGAACAGGTCCAAAATGGCGAACCATTTGATTGAATGTGATTCCTGAGATTACGGCCGACAACAGGCCTTGAAAAACCATTTGAAAAGCAATGGTACTTAATGAAGTCTCTAAAATATGAGACTGTACCAAACCCATTAGGCAAAAGAAAAAATAGATTGGTAAGAATGTAAAGAAAGCAAATACCGTGATTGCCAAAGTCGCGTGAATAGGGGGTACCTCGTGATGTCGAACCATAACGGCGTAATAAGACCATGAGAAGCTTGCCAAAATAAAAAGCGCGTCTCCCCTCCACACACCTTCGGAGTTAAAGGAGTTCAATAAGCTTGGACCTCCAACCAGTAAATCCCCTACCAAAATAAAGCCGACTCCAATTAAGCGGTCACCTGCAATTCGGTTTTTCAAAATAACCCAGGCTATCAAAGTAGTCCAAAGGGGAAGGCTACCTTGCAGTAAAACTGCGGCGTGGGCAGCTGGCGCAAAGAAAAAGCCACTATAAGAAAAAGCTGCAAACATCAGCCCTCCTGGTACGCCTAACTTAATTGTGAGCCGTAGACTTAAAGGGGAGAGACCCGCAAAAGAGGAGAGCTCAAGGTTTTCTTTAGGACAGCGGGTGTGTGATTTGTTTTTAAGGCTATTTTTATTTAACCAATATCCAAGTGGAAACAAAGCCACCGAGGCCCCTAAAATACGCAGAGTTGCGATGTCAAGACCGGTGAGCAACCCGTGAGAAGAGGCCCTAGCGACAATAATAAATCCAACCCAAATCACTATGGTGATGAGGGCAAAGATAATGCCCTGAATCAGTTTTGAAGATTCGCGCAAGGATAGGAGCAAGAGCGTGAGGTTTGAGAAAATTTTCGAAGTGCTCATCACCCCATTATGCTAGTTTATTCAAGCAATAAGGATTCATTTTGAAACTGAAAGGCTCACACTTGAAGTTTAAACTTCTAAATATTATTGGCCACTTTGCCTGTCTCAGTGGTTTATGTTTGTCGCAAATAGCAACGGCACTTGAGCCGATGCCTGATTTAATGCAGACTGAACTGGGGCGCTTAAAAATACCTCTTGATTCAATCAGTGTTGTGGTCTATCAAAGGGAGGCCCGTAGCTTAACCTCTAACAGCTTGGTGCCCATACTAAGCCATAACTCCGGAGCCCTCCGAAATCCTGCCTCATTAATGAAGCTGGTGACGACGAGCGCGGCAATGGATCTTTTGGGTCCATCCTACACCTGGAGCACTCAGGTCTATCTTGATGGTCCCATCGAGGAGGGAGTCTTAAAAGGCAATTTATTTATCAAAGGCAGAGGCGATCCACGTTTTGGGGTTGAGAGATTGTGGCTTTTGATGCGAAGAATCCGTGGTTTGGGAATAGTCTCGATTCAAGGTGATATAGTCTTAGATCACAAAGCGTTTGAGCTCAATGTGCAAGACCCAGGGGAATTCGATGGAGAGCCACTTAGACCTTACAACGCAAGTCCAGATGCTTTCCTAGTTAACTTTAAATCTCTATTGATAAACTTTGTACCTGATTTATACGCCAAGGTTGTTCGTATTCATGCGGAGCCACCCCTACAGGGTGTAAATATTCAGCCTACCGCTCCTTTGTTGAACGTAGAGTGCTCAGACTACAGATCGGCATTGCGGGCAAACTTTCAAGATCCAAATCAAATTAGCTTCAAAGGGGGTTACCCCCAAAACTGTGGTGAGCGACTTTGGCCCATCGCCTACGCGGACCCTGCTAATTTTCTTGATAAATCCGTTTCTGCAATGTGGACTCAGGCCGGTGGCTCGGTGCGAGGGCGAGTTCACTCGGGGGAGGCCCCACACAATCAAAAGCCTATCTTGAGTGTGGAGTCTCCTGAGTTGTCCGAGGTGATTAGAGATATAAATAAATTCAGCAATAACGTAATGGCTCAACAGCTCTTTTTAACACTGGGTCTGGAGCTGAGTAGTTCCGGCACAGAGCAATCCGCTCAAGGCGTACTTAACAAATGGTGGATTGACAAACTAGGCTCTCCCCTACCCAGGTTTGTTAATGGTTCTGGGCTTAGTCGAGATACAAAAATGAGTGTAGATGACTTAGCCAAACTGCTTGTTTGGGTGAGCGAGCAGCCCACCTACCCTGAAATGGTTGCTTCTTTGCCGCTCATCGGTGTTGATGGAACCCTCAAACTCAGCAAAGCCAAAACCAGTGGACACTTGAAAACAGGTAGTCTTAAAGATGTGCTCGGTATAGCTGGCTATCTTCAAAACAAAAAAAAGGAACAATTTATTGTCGTTGCGATTATCAATCATCCTAAAGCGCAATCGGCTAAAAACGTTCTTGACTTATTAGTAGAATGGGTGGGCGCTTACTAACCCGAGTCTGGTTGTGTTTATAGAACTCGAAACCTTTTTGTCGTTTATCTCCAACTTGCTAGGCTAAGCTTGGTGGTGATAAAGTCGCCAAGCATTCGGTGTACGGAGGGTGTGAAATAAATAGGGTCAGCATAGGCGTAAGACAAATATGTGTAAAGCAACGGAGTTCCACTAGTCCCAAGAGTTGAGTATCCGTTGTTGACAGCGTTTATACTTTTCGCAGAGACTGGGTTTGCAAAGCATGCAGAACCCCCAACCGAGAAGCTAGGATAGGAGCCAGATAGGGTAGGAGAATTGATGTAGAAAGGGTTTGGATATGTTGTATTGGCTAACGGCGGAATATTGGTGGAATTGCAATAATAGTTTCCATCAGAGGCTTTAGCTGGACTGAGTGCGGATGCATCTGAGAAAGCAGGATCACCGGGAAAAGAGATCGCAACTCCATAAATCGGATCAGCAAAACTAGCGTAAGTGTTCGCGCTCCCTGTGTTTGTAGTTCCAGTAATTAAACTTGTTTGGCTGGAAATATCAACAAATATGACCGGGTTTTGCGAGATGGTGCCAATCTGTCTTTGTAATCCCAATTCCAACGTGCAGTTGAAGTCAGCACAACTGGCGCTGGTTAGCGTTTTTGAGTAATTACTCAGCAAACTCGTTAAGCTGTACTTGTATGCAAAAGGAGATCGTCCCATATTGGGGGGGCCGAAGACCACGATATGCTTTGCACCAGCGTTTTTAAGGCGCATGATTTGGCCAACAAAGTTTTGCGAGGCGGTTGTTACTCCTGAGGCACCACCACTGGAGAGCGCATTTAAGATTACGTCTGCTGTCCCAGCATTGATCACGATCAGATCGCTCGTCAAAATTGAGTTATTTGCAAGAAATAAATCAATCTGAGCTTGCACAGAGAGCGCTGGAGTTGATGCGGCCGGGTAAGTAACTAGGCCAACAGCAGCGCTCACAACCGCACTGGCTGTGTAGCTTTGAGGGGTATCAACGCAGACAGTTGTGGAAGTAATAGTCGAGGGACACGCCGTTTGAACAGGCGACAGAACTAGAGCGTTTGCTTGGGCAAAAGAATAAACGCCTGAACTAGACGGAACGATATGATTGGAAATATCGGTCATAGGCACGACGGCAGGAAATCCGTAGTCAGCGGCTAAGCGCTCTATGACGGTAAGTTGTGGATTTAAAGGAAGGTCATAACTCGATGTCGCGGTGTCATACAGGGCTGGAGAAAACACATTCAGCCCGGCCAGCAGCGGCGTGTAGTAGGGGACCTTGGTCGTGGCTTTGATGAAGCCCTGAGTTGGGAAATAATAATTAAAAAGGGATGCGTAGTAGTTTGTGTTGGAGATTGGTCCACCGACCCCGTTTTGAAATTGAGAAGGGGAATTTGTGGAGGCCGTCAAATAATAGCCTGAGCTCGTTTGAGTAGCCCACGCCGCCGCAGAGTTGGGTGTGTTAGGGTCAACATTGAGGGGTATTTCATCATTGACTGTAAAACGAGGATTTCGAACATCCATGAATGCATCGCCAAACGCAATAATTCGAGTCGGAATGAAAGGACTTAAGACGGTTCCCGATCCGCAGCCATTTAATAAAGTGATCCATACTAAGGGGCTCGCCCAAACGATGAAACGTAATTTTTTTACCAACGATTTCAAAGACATCCCAAATCTCCAGACAATAGGTGTAGTTTAACGGTGTTCTGTACCTGTATGAGCCGCTCGCTGTAAACGATCGTTAATTCCCGCCCACTCTGGACTATTTTGGGGCTTTTCTACCCAAATTTCATCAACTCCAAGCCCATCAAAAGCCCTGAGTTGGGCAAATAAGACTTTTGCACAATCTATGGGCTTAGATGGTATTTGCTCCCAAAAAACAGGATAAACGGTATTTGTTAACAATTTTAACGGCTGACTCCATAAACCCAGCTTAAGTGAGTAGGTGCTCTCAACGGTCAGTCTTTGTTGAATTTCAGCTTGAGTTAAAAGCCTTACCAAGGCCCGAGGCGCGTAATGCGAGTCCAATGTTCCAGAAGCATTAGGAGCTTTTAAGCGGCCCTGTTTTTCGGAGCTGTTTT
>DAIUEA010000112.1:0-6300 GCA_036845365.1 Limnohabitans sp.
CAGCGTTGCCCATTAGAACTGCCTTTTCGTCTCCGCTAAGCAAAGATTCAGCGATAAGGTTGGCTTGAAATAAGGCATTGGGGTTGAAAGCCAGTATCTCATTCATAAGAAGGGTTTCATTAAGAACTGAGACTGGGGAGGGTATCGATTTTACTTTTGCGATGCTTTGTGCAATCAATCCCAGCCCTGCTACCCAGTGCGAAGGGTTGGCTAAGAATGTGTTCTTCACATTCATTGCCCAATCCATTTGAGTTGCATTAAATGCATTGACATGCCCGCCCCTGCGGGTTGATTGGCGAATACGCTGAGCAAACAAAGGATGGTCTTTACGCAGGTTAGATCCAATCACCAGCACTCTACTTAGGTGGGAGAGCGACTCTATTGAGCGTCCTAACCAATGAGCCTTTCCAGTTTTTAGCCTATCTTGACTGAAATCTCGCACTCGCAGCCTGGAGTCAATATTTTCAGAGCCCAATGACCGAATCAGCTTACCCGCTAAATAAAGCTCTTCTAGCGTACTGTGTGGGCTTGCAAGCAGTCCAACACTTTGAGGACCATGATTCTGACTGATTTGTTTCACGCCGCTTGCAATGTAATCGAGCGCGGTTTGCCAGTCAACAATGCTCCACACGTTATCTTGTTTAATCATTGGAGCAGAGAGCCTTTGGTCGCTGCTTAATGATTCGTATGAAAAACGGTCACGATCGGCTATCCAACATTCATTGATGGCTTCATTTTCAAGGGGAACAACTCTTAGTACTTTGTTTGCTTTTACTTGTGCAATCAGGTTGGTTCCAGTAGAGTCGTGGGGACTGATTGTTTTTCGACGCGACAACTCCCATGTGCGAGCTTGGTATCTAAAGGGTTTGCTGGTCAAAGCTCCAACCGGACACACATCAATCATGTTTCCAGATAATTCTGAATCAACCGTGAATCCCAGAAAAGCTTCAATCTCAGAATGCTCGCCCCGATGGGACATGCCCAGTTCCATTTGTCCTGCAATCTCTTGACCGAAACGTACGCAGCGGGTGCAGTGAATGCAACGGCTCATCTCTTGCATGCTCACCAAAGGACCTATGTCTTTGTGAAACACAACACGCTTTTCTTCGTCGTAACGAGATGAGCTACCACCGTATCCCACGGCAAGGTCTTGGAGTTGACACTCTCCGCCTTGATCACAAATTGGGCAGTCAAGAGGGTGATTGATGAGCAAAAACTCCATCACTGATTTTTGAGCCTTTGTGGCCTTATCAGATTTGGTTCTCACTATCATGCCTTGGGTCACGGGAGTGGCACATGCAGGCATAGCCTTTGGGGCTTTCTCGATATCAACTAAGCACATACGACAGTTAGCCGCAATGGAGAGTTTTTTGTGATAGCAAAAGTGCGGTATGTAGGTCCCAAGTTTTTCTGCAGCGTGCATCACCATGCTGCCCTCTAGGACCTCTACTTTTTTGCCGTCGATCTCTAATTCAACCATATATGATTTTCCTGATCAAACTGTGGCAGCGACCAAACAGGTCTTGTGCGCGATGTGATATTGAAATTCGTCCCTGAAATGCTTAAGCATTCCTCTGACCGGCATCGCCGCGGCGTCTCCAAGGGCACAAATGGTGCGTCCCATAATATTTTCTGCCACGTTGTCCAGCAACGCTAAATCGCTCTCACGGCCTTCGCCCTTTTCTATTCTGTCAACCACCCTCCAAAGCCAACCCGTGCCCTCACGACAGGGCGTACATTGACCACAGGATTCATGCATATAAAAATAAGACAGTCTCAGCAAAGTCTTTACCATGCACCGAGTTTCATCGAGAACAATTACAGCACCAGACCCTAGCATGGACCCCGCCTTGGCAATGCTGTCATAGTCCATCGTGATGTCCATCATGATGTTTGCCGGCAAAATTGGAGCGGAAGAGCCCCCTGGAATGACGGCTTTTAGAGCTCGCCCGCCCTTTACTCCACCAGCAAGTTCTAAAAGCACTGAAAAGGGCGTACCCATTGGAATTTCGTAGTTTCCGGGGCGCTCCACGTCGCCGCTAATTGAATATATCTTGGTGCCTCCGTTGTTGGGTTTCCCGCACTGTAAGTAGGCCTGACCGCCGTTACGGATGATCCAAGGTACAGCAGCAAAGGTTTCTGTGTTGTTGATGGTGGTTGGTTTGCCGTATAAACCGTAACTGGCTGGGAAAGGTGGCTTAAAGCGTGGCTGACCTTTTTTACCCTCAAGGGATTCAAGAAGAGCAGTCTCCTCGCCGCAAATATAAGCGCCAAAACCGTGCGTTGCATGTAACTGAAAAGAAAAAGTGCTTCCCAAGATCTGAGTCCCTAGGTAGCCAGCGGCTCTGGCCTCCTCGAGAGCGATTTGAAATCGCTCATAGGTCTCAAATATTTCTCCATGGATGTAGTTGTACCCCACACTAATTCCCATTGCATAAGCCGCTATCGCCATACCCTCAATAACGATATGGGGATTAAATTGCATGATGTCACGGTCTTTAAAAGTACCAGGTTCACCTTCATCTGAATTACAGACAAGATATTTTTGACCAGGAAACTGCCTAGGCATAAAGCTCCATTTGAGGCCCGTCGGAAACCCAGCTCCGCCCCGTCCCCTCAGCCCTGACTCTTTAACCGTAGCAATCACTTGGTCCTGGGTCAGCCCCACTCCCCCGTCTTTACCTAAGATTTTGCGCAACGCCTGATAGCCCCCTCGCGCCTCATAGTCTTTGACCGACCAATTGGTTCCGTTCAAGCCGTCTAGTATTTGTGGCTTGATGTGACGACCATGAAAAGAAGTTTCTACTCCTGTGGCCTTGAACTGGGAAAGCAACTTGTTTAAATCGGTGTTCATGCCTGATCTCCTTTAACTGCGACATGTTTGAGTCCATCGATAAGCTGATCGATCTTCTCCATACTCATGAAGCTACACATATTGCGGTCATTTACCAATAAAACAGGCGCATCTGCACAGGCCCCCATACACTCCCCTGGTTGCAACGTAAAGAGTCCGTCTTTAGTCGTTTCACCCACAGCGGCGTCTAATTTTTTGCACAAGTACTCTAGAGCATTTAGCCCACCCCTTAATTGGCAGGGTAAATTTGTGCAAACATTGATCTTAAATTTTCCCAGTGGCTCCAAGTTGTACATATTGTAAAAAGTACTTACCTCATGCACTGCCATTGGAGACATATCCAAATATTTGGATAGAAATAGTTCGTCACTTGCATCTACAAATCCGTTGATTTGTTGAACAATCGACAAACAAGCCATCACAGCTGATTGTTTTTGCTCATTCGGATACTTAGCAACTTCAACGGCAAATCTAGCCAAGACTTCTTTTGAGAACTCACTGGGTACGGGCTCAAGAGATTTCAGATCAAGTCCTTTTTTTTCTGTTGTACTCACCGGTCTATCTCCCCAAATACGATATCCATTGTCCCGATGACAGCAACTGTGTCAGCAATCATATGCCCCTTTGCCATTTCATCCATTGCTGCCAAATGGGGAAACCCTGGAGCACGTATTTTTAGTCTGTAGGGCTTGTTAGCCCCATCGCTTACGATATAAATACCAAACTCTCCCTTGGGATGCTCAACGGCGGCATAAGCCTCGCCCTCTGGGACGTGAAAACCTTCGGTGAAGAGTTTAAAGTGGTGGATTAGCTCCTCCATGTGAGCTTTCATGTCTTCTCTGTGTGGTGCAGCAATTTTGTGGTTGTCCGTTATCACTGGACCGGGATTGTTTTTAAGCCATGATACGCACTGCTGAATAATTTTGTTAGATTGACGCATCTCCTCAATGCGAACCAAATATCGGTCGTAACAATCTCCCGTTTTCCCAACAGGGATATCAAAGTCAAGCTCTGCGTACACATCGTAGGGTTGAAACTTCCTCAAATCCCAAGCTACGCCCGAGCCCCTGAGCATGGCTCCTGTAAAACCTAGGCTCTTGGCCCTCTCAGGGCTCACCACACCAATGCCAACAGTGCGTTGTTTCCAGATGCGGTTGTTGGTCAAAAGCGTTTCGTACTCATCCACAAATGCTGGAAACCGTTGTGTAAAGTCTTCAATAAAGTCCAGTAATGAGCCTTCACGGTTTGAATTCAACTTCTCCATTGCCCTTGCATTTTTAATCTTACTGACCTTGTACTGTGGCATGTGATTAGGCAAATCACGGTATACCCCACCAGGCCTAAAGTAAGCTGCGTGCATACGGGCACCAGATACTGCCTCATACATGTCAAAAAGGTCTTCACGTTCTCTAAAACAATAAATCAAAATATTCATTGCGCCACAATCAAACCCGTGACAACCCAGCCAGAGCAAATGATTCAAAAGTCGTGTGATCTCAGCAAACATCACCCTGATGTACTGCGCGCGTTTAGGTACCTCTAAGCCAAGTAACTTCTCAATCGCCAAACAATAAGCATGCTCATTACTCATCATTGAGACGTAGTCCAAACGATCCATGTAAGGAAGAGACTGTATGTAAGTTTTATTTTCAGCAAGTTTCTCTGTTGCACGGTGCAAAAGACCAATGTGTGGGTCAGCACGTTGTACGACCTCCCCGTCAAGCTCCAGCACAAGCCTTAACACCCCGTGGGCTGCAGGGTGCTGGGGGCCAAGATTGAGGGTGTAGTTTTTAATGTCAGGCATGGTGTTCGATGTGTTAACTTTGCGCCGTGGAGGTCTCAGCAAATAAAGCGAAGTATCTTCTTACTTCTTAATGCATTCCCCCGTAATTCTCTTCACGAATGATTCGCGGCGTAACCTCTCTAGGCTCAATCGTCACGGGCTGATAAATCACTCGCTTTTGCTCAGCGTCGTAGCGCATCTCAACGTGACCGGACAAGGGGAAATCTTTTCTAAAGGGATGTCCAATGAAGCCGTAATCCGTCAACAACCTGCGTAGATCCTCGTGTCCCTCGAAAATAACGCCGTAAAGGTCAAAAGCCTCTCGCTCGTACCAATTTGCAGAGCTCCAGACCGGGTTAACGGAAGCTATCCTTGGCAAATCAGATGAGGTTGCAAAAACTCGAACTCGCAGTCTGAAATTGTGAACGATTGATAACAGATGAATAACGACAGCAAATCTAGGGGCCTCACTAAAAGCACTGTGCGCACCGTCTTTGTAAGTCGAGTAATCCACCGCACAAAGGTCAACCAATTGCTCAAATGCAAGCCTTGGTTCAGCGCAGAGTAGACGGCATACATCTAAATAATCTACCGCTTCTACGGTTAGTGTCAACTCACCCAGAGCACTTACAAGTGATTTGATTTTGTCACCCAACACTTCTTTCAGTGTTTGATTCAAAGTATCTAAAGACAGACTCATGTTAAATCCCTTTAGACTTATCTAGCAATGGTGTTTTCGCGGCGGATTTTGGTCTGCAACTGCATAATTCCGTATAAAAGGGCCTCTGCAGTGGGTGGACAACCAGGTACATACACATCCACCGGGACAATCCGGTCACAACCTCTTACAACGGAGTAGCTGTAGTGGTAGTAGCCTCCTCCATTTGCGCATGAACCCATGGATAAGACCCAGCGGGGCTCAGACATCTGATCATAGACTTTTCGCAGAGCAGGGGCCATCTTGTTACAGAGCGTTCCAGCAACTATCATTAAATCTGACTGTCTCGGGCTTGGTCGAAAAAGCATTCCAAAACGGTCAATATCGTACCTTGAAGCACCAGCGTGCATCATCTCAACTGCGCAACACGCCAAGCCAAAAGTCATGGGCCACAATGAGCCAGTTTTAGCCCAGTTAACTACTGAGTCATAAGAAGTGGTAATGAAGCCTTCTTTAAATACACCGTCTAGTGACATGATTTATTCCCAGTCAAGGGCCCCTTTTTTCCACTCATAAGCAAATCCAACCACCAAAATACCTAAAAAAATCATCATCGAGATATAGCCAATCATTCCTATTTCTTTTAAAGCTATTGCCCAAGGAAATAAAAAGGCGATTTCTAAATCAAATAATATAAAAAGAATGGCAACTAAGTAGTACCGAACGTCAAACTGCATCCTTGCGTCCTCGAAAGCCTCGAATCCACACTCATAAGGCGAGTTTTTTTCATCATCAGGCTTGTTCGGGCCCAGTAAGTGACCTAGAACCTGCGGTGCAACACCAACAAGTAGGCCTATTAATATGAACAAAAGGACAGGTAGATATTGAGCTAAATTCATTCCGATTCCACAAAATTATTGTGTCTCAGCTTTTTGTACATTTACATAACCTTGGTGCCGTCGGCGAGACTCGAACTCGCACAGCTTTCGCCACTACCCCCTCAAG
>DAIUEA010000113.1:0-5081 GCA_036845365.1 Limnohabitans sp.
CATGGACAGCGCAGTCATAGCCAAATGGAAGAAAATTGCCCAAGATACTGCTTGGACTGATTTCTCCGGCAGAAGCGCTGAATGCGATCGTTTCCTAAAACTTGCATTAGCTGTTTCTTAAAAAAATAATGCGATTAGAACCAAAGACATGCGCTTAACCTGCGCAAATGAACCTTCAACTATGCGTGAAAAATCTACTACAAATTCCTATGTCCTAGATAGTTTGGACCTTTTAATAAGCCGTCTCAATGTCGTTATCGTTTTCTTCAGCACGATCGCCGTTGCCGCTGCGGGTTGCATTTTATCTTGGGAAGCGACCGCTAGGTATTTGTTCAAAATACCTAGCGACTGGCAAGATGAGGTCACCATTTTTCTTTTGGTTGGCTCGACCTTTTTATCTTGCGCATGGGTGCAACAATCCAGAGGACACATCGGGATACAAGCTCTGAGCTCAGTTCTTGGGCCAAGAGCAAACGCGGCAAGAATACTTTTGGGTGATCTGATGTCTTTTCTATTTTGTGCTTTCTTTTCCTGGAAATCCTGGACTTTGCTGCTCGAGGCAATAGAGGATCATCAAATCTCGGGTTCTGCGTTTGGGGCTCCGCTATGGATTCCCTACAGCAGTATGGCAATCGGTACTACTCTTTTATCTTTAGTCTTGTTTGCGCAGATCTTAAACCCCTTACTTCGACCCAGCGCATCTCACACACGAATTCCAGCCCCATGAACACACTACAAATTGGACTGCTATTTGGACTGGCCACAATCGCCGTTTTGTTCTCAGGCATGCCTATCGCATTTGCATTGGGATCTGTTGCAACGGTATTTATGTACTTCTTTATGCCGCATGCATCCCTGGACACAGTTGCACAAAACGTGTACGAGGAAATGGCAAGTATTACATTACTCACCATTCCATTATTCATATTAAAAGGGGCTGCGATTGGCAAATCTCGGGCTGGTAAAGATCTTTATTCAGCCCTTCATATTTGGCTCTCTAAGGTGCCTGGAGGCCTAGGAATAGCAGTCACTATTGCTTGCGGCTTGTTTGCTGCGATGGCTGGTTCAAGTGCTGCGACTTGTTCGGCCATCGGTAGCTCAGCAATACCGGAGATGCAGCAAAGGGGGTATTCCTCTAGACTTTGCGCTGGACTAGTCGCAGCCGGCGGTACTTTGGGTATTTTGCTCCCCCCCTCCATTACATTGATACTTTTCGCTGTAGCCGCTGAGCAATCCCTTGGCCGTTTATTCCTAGCCGGCATTGGACCCGGCATATTACTGGTGGTGCTTTTTGCGTCTTACGGCATATTTAAATACCGAATGGAAGTCAAGCAAGCCCAGGCAAGTGCTGACCAAGGGGGGGACCGTTCACGTATCTTACAAGTTGATAACTACACCGCAAAAGAAAAATTAGCAGCACTTCCTAAAGTGCTCCCTTTTCTCACCCTCTTACTTGGCGTTATGCTGGCTCTCTATGGGGGTTTTGCTACTCCTTCTGAGACAGCGGGTTTGGGTGCAATTTTGGCCCTGATACTAATTGCAGTCGTCTACGGTGCTTACAAATCTAGCGACTTAATCCCCATCTTTACAAGCACACTGTCTGAGGCGACTATGCTGATGATGATCATCGGGATGTCACTTCTTTACTCCTACGTGATGAGCTACCTGCATATCAGTCAAAGTGCCGCCGAGTGGGTAGTTGCGCTGCATCTCTCCAAGTGGACGCTTTTCTTAGCCGTAGCATTGTTAGTCATTGTGCTGGGATTTTTCTTACCCCCTGTAAGTATCATATTGATGACTGCCCCCATCATATTGCCACCCTTGAGAGCTCAGGGCTTTGATTTAATATGGTTTGGCGTTGTGATGTCGGTTATTATGGAGATGGGACTCATTCATCCTCCTGTTGGTTTAAATATTTTTGTAATCAATAAAATAGCCCCTGAAATACCCCTCAAAGACGTAGTTTGGGGTACATTACCGTTTGTTTTTTTAATTATGTTTGCAGTGCTTATCCTGTGCGTTTTCCCAGATCTGGTGTTGGCGCTGCCTGATCACTACTTTGGTACGGCTACTACTAAAAATAGCTAAGACGCGTAAGGCTTAAACCAGGTAACCATGTACTCAGCAGGCAAGGTGGTAACGGACCAGCTCCCCCTAACTATTTTCAATTACGATTGCACGCCCCTAAGTCGCAGTTGCAAGTCGCACCTGTTTCGCAGTTTAGTTAATATCTTTTGTTTAATCTCACTTTTGCATTCAACCCTCCTTTGGTCGCAGGAGTTAAAGCAGTTTTACGAGGCCAGCGAAAACAACAAAACAAGTGCCGCACTTATTACGGATGAAAATAAAGAGAAGTATCAAAAGATCCTTAAGGAGGGTAAAGCAGCAGGCCACCTTTGGCAATGTAGCAAAAATGTCTTCCTTTTCTACGACGGATGGGTGTTTGTCGGGTCTGCTAAAAACGGCAGCGATTTGGGAGTTAAACCCTATAACTTGGTTTCAAATTATTTTGTTAAAGGCAACCTGATCCGTTTTGAGTTCAGAGGACTTCCTTTTGAAAATCACTTTGAGCTCAACACCACTAGTTTAAAGCTCAGTAAAAAAGAACCTATGTTCCACACCAATGAAATCCAAGACTGCACTATGTTGAGATAAAAAGGGTTTTCACTGCGAAAAGAAACTACATACAGCGTAAGATAGTAGGGTGTTTAGCTTTGGGTCAGAATGCTGCGGTGATTATCAAAACTGGCATCAGACCTATGACTTAAGGTCAAATAAACAGCAACGCATCTGCGCTATTTAATTATAAGTTTTCCTAAAAAAAGACTTCGATTGAATTTCTAGATTTCATTCAATAGTCTTAAGGTTTCTATGGAAATTATTATTTATCTCGTCTTGACCACCTTGTCAGGTATCTTTTGCGCTTGGTATGCCAATAAGCACGGAGACTCCTTTGGTGAGTGGCTCGTCTTGGGCCTTATTTATCCACCATTTGTAAGCATTCCGGCCGTGCTCTTTTGCGTCAATACAACCCTAATTGCGTCTAAAGCTTCTAAAAATAGTTGAGCTAGCGTCTGAAGGGCTAGGTTGGGTTAAGGCTCAACTCTAGGAGCCTAACCCCAGCATCTGTCGGGCTTCGTTAGCGGTAGCCAGTTCGCCACCCAAATCCTTGATGATTCTGTTGGCACGGCTTACAAGTTGAGCGTTGGTCTCACAAAGCACCCCCTTTTCAAGGTAAATGTTATCTTCCATCCCGACTCGTACGTGACCACCGAGCAACCAAGCCTGAGCAAGCATTGGGAACTCGGCTCGTGCAATTCCAAAAGCAGCCCATTTAGCGCCTATTGGCAATTGGTCCCGCATATACAAAAGAGTTGCTGGATCGGTGTTGAGTCCGTACTTTACCCCCATTACAAATGTATACAGTCCAGGCCCCTGCAAAACGCCCTCTTTGATCAAGTCTTTGGCTAAATTCAAGTCCCCCGTATCAAATATCTCAAGCTCTGGCATAACTCCGCAATCTCGTATAACTTTTGCCATTTTGCGCACGTTGCTTGGCGTGTTTATCACCACGTCTGCGCCAGAGTTCATGGTGTTCAGATCAAGTGAGCAGATATCGGGTTTGAGTTGAGCAATATGCTCTACACGCTTGAGTGGGTGACAAAGCGTTGTTCCCTCTGCAAAAATCTTAGGATCCGCCTCAGACGGCACGAAACGCCCCCCAGGTCCCGTCGTTAAGTTGATGATCAGCTCTTTATTTTGAGCTTTAATTAAATGAATCACCTGAGCGTAATGATCAAGCTCCATAGAGGGCTTTCCAGTATCAGGATGGCGCACGTGGATATGAACTACGGCTGCGCCCGCCTCAGCCGCGCCAAGGCATGAGTCTGCTATTTGTTGGGGAGTGATGGGCAAGTAAGGCGTCATCTCCGGCTTAGTTAAATTACCTGTTACGGCGCAAGTTAAGATCGTTTTACTCATATCAGTGACCTATTCGGTTTTGGTTTGGAAATTTTACAAATTGGAAAATTTAGCTCTTAAATTGATCAAGTATATTCAATTTTTCTTGTGAAGACTCACATGGGCACCTGCGTTTGAATCAAGCTTTAAATAACCCAGCAAAAAGACAAAGATCATCACACCAAGAGCTAAAAATGCATTTGTAAAATCACTTGCAGCTGCTCGCTCATGGTTGTCAAAAAACATAGAGGTCCTCAAAACAACGGCCCCGAGCGCTATTCCTACTCCAAAACAAAGTTGAGATACAGTGCTAAATAAAGTGTTCGCAGCACTCATCTTGTCCTCAGGAACATCCACAAAGGCAAGCACTTGAAAACAAGTAAACTGCATGGAGCGACTGAGTCCGTAAATCAACATGACAACCGAAATTACCCAAACGCCAGTCTCAGCGCTGAGTGTGGCGCAAGCAGTTGCAGAGGCCGCACAAATCAATCCGTTATAAATCAATACATTCTTAAATCCAAAGCGTTTTAGGATCGAGGAGGTCATTGGTTTTAAACCCAAATTTCCCAAAGCTGCACCTAAGAACAACAGACCCGAGGTAAAAGAGGAATAACCAAATGCAAGCTGAAACATCAAAGGGGCCATGAAGGGGGTAACCCCAACAAGGGCTCTATTGACAGAGCCATAAAAAAAAGTGGTCGAAAAAGTCTGGATCTTCAAAATTGTAAAGTCTAACAAAGGATGCTCGCAGCGCATGCAGTGATAGTAGGAGAGCACGCCCAGCACCAAACTCACCGCGCAGTAGCTAAGAGACACAATATTGATCTGCTCTTTACCTATAGCTTCCAGACCGATCAACACCGTCGCAAGGCAACCACCTATGAGTAGGAAGCCAATAAGGTCAAGGGGTTTTTTAATATCTGAAGTTTGATTCTCAATAAACTTCCTAACGCAGTAAATTCCAACTAGACCCAGGGGAACATTGAGAAAGAAAATCCATCGCCAAGAAAAATAAGTCGTTATGAATCCGCCCAAGGGAGGTCCAATAATTGGAGCAACGAGTCCCGGCCAAGTGATAAAAGCAACTGTTTTCAAAAGTTCATGCTTTGGCGTTATTC
>DAIUEA010000113.1:5091-6286 GCA_036845365.1 Limnohabitans sp.
TATTCTCAAAACAACCAATCGGCCAACCGGGACCATCAAAGCACCTCCCAAGCCTTGCAACACCCTGGCCAGAACAAATTGCTCATAAGAAAAGCAAAATCCACACAATATGGACGCAAGCGTAAAGACTGCAATTGCTCCGCCAAAGACCAATTGAGAACCAAATCTATCTGCTACCCAACCACTCACAGGGATAAAAATTGCAATCGTAACTAAATAAGCAGTCATGCCCGCACTCATGTCTACCGCATTCACGCCTAAAGAATCCGCAATTTGAGGAAGTGCGGTTGCGATAATGGTGCCGTCTAAATTTTCCATAAAAAAAGACGTTGCCACAATGAGTGGTACAACCATGAGGCTTAGTTTTTGTAAGATTTTAGAAATAAATGAACTCTTTTTCTTATATCTTGAATAGTGTCTAAAGGGCAACTGAACCCAGGGCCTGAGTTTTAAGGAAATTAAATCCCAAACCTAGGTATCAGTATAAAGTACTTAGATTTCTATGGAGCACCCAAGTCGATTTAGAGCCTCATCCACCCACGCATCGCTATAGGAGCCAGAGGTAATTTCAGCAATCATTTTCTGCTCTGCCAAAGACTTTGCTTGAGTGGCTGAGTAAACACTTGAACAACTATCGATGGGCACGCATAAACATCCATCATCATCCCCAATGATAAGGTCTCCCGGCTCAATGACCATTCCGTCAATCGAGATTTTAGTATTGATCTCACCAGGACCATCTTTATAGGGGCCTCTGTGAGTAACGCCAAGCGCAAAAACCGGAAAAGAGTTGGCTTTGATTGACTTTGCGTCCCGGATTGATCCATTTATTACAAAACCACCCAGCCCTTTAACAGCGGCCATGTGAGACATGATTTCACCGATCAATGCGTTTGTCAGATCCCCTCCCCCATCAACAACAATGACATCCCCGGGGACTGCCATCGAAATTGCTTTGTGAATAAAAAGATTGTCCCCTGGACGTGTTCTCACCGTGAGTGCGGGACCTGACATGGGTGTGCCTGAATGCATGGGCCTTAGTTTTGTTCCACCTGCAAACATTCTGGCCATTGAATCGCTCACGTTGGCAACAGCGAGTCCTAAAAACTTATCGACGGTTTCTTTGCTGACCGCACGCTTTCTCTTGAGTATCTGTAGTCCGTCCATTTTCAAACTCCTATTGGTATCAGCCGTA
>DAIUEA010000114.1:0-2569 GCA_036845365.1 Limnohabitans sp.
TTGATCAAGTCATGTTCTGCAACGACGGGTTCTTTGGCGCATATTGAAAGCTCTTTCAAAGTTAAAATTCCAGGGCGCAAAACGACGGGGCGTCCGCGGGTGCAGTCAATAATGGTGGACTCTATACCGACATCGCACGCTCCACCGTCTAAAATAAAAAGCGATTCACCGAATTCTTCTTGCACGTGTTTGGCTGTTGTAGGGCTTACACGACCAAACCTATTCGCGCTAGGGGCTGCAAGGCCCCAAACATTTTCTTGCCGGCATCGTTGCAACAAAGATTGGGCTACTTCGTGTTTGGGGCATCGAATTGCGATGGTTTGCAAATTTGCAGAGCACGCGTTCGCAATGTCAACCCTCTTTTGGAGTATCAGAGTCAACGGTCCAGGCCATAAGGTGTCCATTAAATGATGGGCGAAAATTGGGACATGGTCCGAGAAATAGCGAACCTCATCCTTTGAATAAACGTGGGCAATCAAGGGGTGATTGATTGGACGCCCTTTAAGCGCATAAATTTTTGCAACGGCGTGATCGTCCATTGCGTTTGCACCGAGCCCATAAACAGTTTCAGTGGGCAGGCCAATTAACTCGCCTGTTCTTATTAATTGAACTGCTTTTTCAATTGTCTCTGCGGAGCTGCCATTCACAATCATGGCGCAACAAAAGGCTCTATTCCCAAAATTTGGGTAGCCTGATTTAAATTAGTATAGATTTCGCTAACACTTGATCCGTTGAAAGTGATGTGTCCCATTTTTCGATTTGATCGGGGTTCAGTTTTTCCGTATAAATTTAAATGGGCGCCTTTGATGCCAAGAATTGACGCCCATTTGGGCTCCTGTTTTTTAAGTGCGTCAGGGTCTACGCTTGAGGTGTGCCACAAATCGCCTAAAAGATTTAACATGAGGGCAGGGCTATGCTGGCGGGGTGTTATCAACGGCATATTGGTCAGGCATCGGACTTGCAGTTCAAACTGTGACACATCACAGGACTCTACACTGTAGTGTCCGCTGTTATGGGGTCTGGGAGCAATTTCATTGACCACCAATGAATAAGGCGATAACCGACTCGTTGGGTCTTTAAGCACAAAGAACTCAATGCAAAGAACGCCTACGTAGCTAAGCTCTTGGGCAATGGACTTGGCGTAATCAATCACCTGATTCGTCAATGAGGCAGTTAAACATCCCTCATGTACCTGGGTCAACGCCAAAATCCCGTTCCTATGAATATTTCTTTGAGGCGGCAGATGAACTATTTGTCCTGACCTACTTCTTGCCAAAACAATCGAGCACTCAAAATCGAGAGGCAAAAGCTTTTCTAACACACAGGGCATGTGGGGCTTTGTGTAGCCACTCAGTTGGTTCCAAGCTCTCTCTAAATCTTGCAAATTGTGGACTTTGATTTGTCCCTTGCCGTCATAGCCTAAGCGGGCAGTTTTTAAAAGACCAGGAAGTAAGTTGGTATCGGTTTTCAGCAAATCAGCTTCGCTTTGAATGACGGTGTAAGGAGCGATTGGAACGCCGCAATTTACAAAGTGCTGTTTCTCACTTATTCTGTCTTGAGCAATCGACACAGCAAAAGCGCTTGGATTGACCACAACTTTTTGGGCGAGCCACTCCATGGTTTGTGCCGGTACGTTTTCAAACTCAGTGGTAACGCCGTCGCAAAGGCGTGCAAAATCTTGCAAAGCAGTTTCATCAGTAAAATCCTTTGTCAGATGAAAATGACTCACCAAACCGGCTGGGCTTTGAGGGTCCGGGTCAAGTACAGCCGTTTTGTAACCCATGCGCTGGGCACAGTGCACAAACATTTTGCCCAGTTGTCCCCCCCCAAGCACACCTAAAGTAGCCCCGGGCAGAAGTGGGAATGTTGAATGGTTTGAAGTCATCGAAAGCGTCAGCTGGTTAGGTGTTGTGGCGGCTTTAAAACTCTGAATACTTTGAGGTATATAGGCGCCTAATTTAAAGGATTTAGCTGTGAGTTGGCTGCTTCACGCGTTTGACGTTCTCTGAAGGATTGAAGCTTTTCTTGGATTTTAGGGTCGGTAAGAGCCAACATGGAGACGGCAAATAAGGCGGCGTTAGCGGCACCGGAAATACCGATGGCAAAAGTCGCCACAGGGACACCTTTGGGCATCTGAACGATGCTGTGAAGGGAATCTACACCGTTTAAGTGACGACTCGCTACTGGAACGCCCAAGACAGGGACCGTCGTTTTTGCCGCCAACATACCGGGCAAGTGGGCAGCGCCGCCCGCACCGGCGATAATCGCTTTTAAACCACGATTTAACGCTTTTTCTGCGAAAGCAAACATGGCATCCGGCATTCTGTGTGCAGATAAGACTTGGGCCTCAAAAGGGATCTCAAACTCGTGCAGAATACGAGTAGCGTGTTCCATCGTTTCCCAGTCGGATTGAGAGCCCATGACGACGGCGATAATCGGTGTTTTCATAAATTGGTGTTTGTAGAACTAATGACTGCAGACAAATGTTGATTTTACGGTTTGAACAATCGAGTATTACCAATGATAGATGTTACTGTCAGTTATGATAGTTATAATGTTCATTTGTCTT
>DAIUEA010000114.1:2579-6268 GCA_036845365.1 Limnohabitans sp.
TCTTGGTGGATTTTTGGGCTCCTTGGTGTGGACCTTGTAAGTCTTTGGGCTCCATACTTGAGAATCTAGAGCAAGATTATGGCGGACGTTTTCAGCTTGTCAAAATTAACTCAGATGAGCAACAACAATTAGCGGCCGCATTTGGCGTAAGAAGCATTCCGACCTGCGTTTTAATGAAAGACGGTAAACCCGTCGACGGTTTTATGGGTGCTTTGCCCGAGTCCAAAGTCAAAGAATTTTTAGATAAACATGTGCCTTCGGATCAAGACTTGCTCGTACAAGAGGATGTGCAAGTCGCCGAGGAACTTTTAGAGTCCGGGGATACGGACGCTGCAATAGCCAAATTTGAGGAAGCACTAACAGTCAACCCCGGCAATGACGATGCACGTGCAGAGTACGTTGAATTGCTTGTCTCAGTAGGGGATTTCGAGAGGGCGAAACACGCGCTCTCTCCAGCTTTAGCCCAACTGCCGGTTAAGCTTAGGTTTGAGGCTTTAAATCATTGGCTTGAAGCACTAATATTTTCCACAAGTGATCCTCGAGGAGCTTGGGCCTTAGAGCAATTCGATTCCTTAATTGGAAACAATAAGAGAGATTTTGAGACCCGTTTAGCAAAAGCTCGGATCCTCATTTCTGCAGGAGAGATGACTCAAGCTATGGAAGAATTACTTGAGATCATAATGCGCGATAAAGCCTGGCAAAATGAAATTGCAAGAAAAATATATGTCGCTATTTTGGAGCTTATGAGCCCCTCAAAGCCTAAGACGCAGGAGGCGATGGGTAACAAATCAGCCGGCGGGATCGAGCTAACTGCGAACAGCACTGCAACCAACGACCCTCAGGCCGAGTTGGTGTCAAAATACAGAAGAAAACTCAGCATGGCGCTCAACTGATGATGGGTGAGCCTACAGGTTTCTTAACCTGTTCCAGGCTTCTTGGTATTTTTGAGCTGTGTTTGAGATGATATTTTTTGGCAACGTTGGCGGCGGGGGCGCCTTGTCCCACTCAGCTCCGTTAACGGTTGCGCGCTCTAGCCAGTCTCTTAAAAACTGTTTGTCAAAACTCGGAGGATTGGATCCTACGTTGTAATCCTCTGCGGGCCAATATCTAGAAGAGTCAGGGGTTAGGATTTCGTCCATTAACACCAAGTTGCCCTCCTTATCCAGGCCAAACTCAAATTTAGTGTCAGCAATAATAATCCCCGCTTGAATTGCAATTGCACTGGCCGCCGTATACAAACCAATACTGTAGTCACGGATCTTATGCGCCAGGGAGGTCCCTACTTTGTCAATGACTTGATTAAAAGTGATGTTTTCATCATGCTCTCCCACTTCAGCCTTTGCCGCAGGCGTGAAAATTGGCTCACCCAGGCGAGATGCATTTTCCAGGTTAGCCGGTAACCCAACGCCGCATACACTTTGACTGCCTTTGTATTCTTGCCAGCCGCTACCGGCCAAATATCCTCTGACTACCGCCTCTATGGGCAGAGGAGTTAAGCGCTTTACAAGCATTGAGCGTCCCTCAACTTGAGGCCTGTCCTCAGGGCTGACAACTTGGGCGGGATCTTCACCTGTTAGATGATTTGGGCAAATATTGAGACCAAGTGGCCCTAATTTATTGAACCAAAATAAGGCCATTTGAGTTAACAAAGCGCCTTTGCCAGGTATTGCTTGATCCATTACCACATCAAATGCGCTGATACGATCACTGGCAATCATTAGTATTTGGTCAGCACCCACGCTGTAGTTATCTCTTACTTTGCCCCTTGCAAGCAAAGGCAATGAAGTGAGGTGGGTGGTGTGTAAGGCTTCAAGCATGACGTTAAGAATTAAGGGACCTTAGTGTTGGCGAGCGTCGGGAGCTAGGGCGGGATTTAGTGGCCGACCAGACCTAAAGCCTACTTATTTATTGGACGACTGGGTTAAGCGCGCCGCTTGAGTATTTGGAGGCGAAGACGGACAGGGAATGCCCCTTTACTTTAGCCCCTTGTCTCTCGCACCCAAACTCAATATAGCGTTGCTTGCATAAAAGTTTTGCAGCTTGTCTTGCAGGTTTTAAAAACTCCCTTGGATCGAACTTCTCCGGATTCTTTGAGAAAAACTCCCTTACTGCGCCGGTCATCGCTAAACGAATGTCGGTGTCGATGTTGATTTTTCTAACTCCAAATTTGATCGCGTGTTGAATTTCTTCGACCGGAACTCCGTAAGTCTCTTTCATGCTCCCGCCGAACTCACGAATCTGGGACAGGAGGTCCTGAGGCACAGAGGATGAACCATGCATCACCAAATGGGTGTTGGGTATGCGGCGATTAATTTCTTTGATCCTATCTATCGCAAGGATGTCTCCGGTGGGTTTGCGAGAAAATTTGTAAGCACCATGGCTTGTACCGATTGCAATTGCGAGGGCATCGACCTTGGTTTTGCCCACAAAGTCTGCGGCTTGCTCGGGATCTGTTAAGAGTTGCTCTCGGGTCATGGTTGCGTCAGTGCCGTGACCGTCTTCTTTGTCGCCTTTCATCGTCTCTAAACTCCCCAAGCACCCAAGCTCCCCCTCAACACTTACCCCCAGTTTATGTGCCATTTGGACAACCTTGTCTGTTACTTCTATGTTGTATTCATAGCTTGCAATCGTTTTCCCGTCAGACATCAAAGAGCCGTCCATCATGACTGAGCTAAAGCCCAGGCCGATTGCCCCAGAGCATACATCAGGGCTTTGTCCGTGGTCTTGGTGCATTACGACCGGGATATGAGGGTAGGACTCAACCGCAGCTTGTATAAGATGTTTTAAAAATCCCTCGCCTGCATATTTTCTTGCGCCCGCACTGGCTTGCATTATGACGGGCGCACCTGTTTCGTTGGCCGCCTCCATGATGGCTTGTACTTGCTCTAGGTTATTAACGTTGAAGGCTGGAATGCCGTAAGTGTGGTCTGCGGCGTGATCGAGTAGTTCGCGAAGGGTTACGAGGGGCATGATATTCAATAAATTAAGAGGATGAATAGGAGGATGTTTAATTCTACAAGAATAGGTATCAAATTAATTGGGGAATTTTCAACCAATGCCCCTAAGATACCTCGCTGATTTTAAGCATGTTTGTTCCTCCAGGCGACCCCATTGGTTCTCCGCATGTAATAGCGTACACATCACCCTTTTGGAAAATATGGTGTGTTTTTAAATATTTCTCTGCTTGCGCTAATGCTGTATCTCTATCAAGACTGGTATCTAATAACAAAGCTTCTACGTTTCTATACAACGCCATTTTGCGTTGAGTGCTTACTTTGTGAGTAAGCGCGTAAATGGGGATGTGTATTTTGTGCCTGCTCATCCAAAGAGGAGTTGAGCCCGACTCAGTGAGAGCGATGAGCGCCTTTGCGCCAAGGTGATGAGCTGTAAATAATGCGCCAAGCGCGATAGTTTGATCAATGCGGGTAAATGTTTTTCCTAAAAAATCATTGTCTAGTTCAACAACTTCTGCCGCCTCAGCAGCCTCACAAATTTGAGCCATTTGCTGCACCGTCTCAAGCGGAAAGCTGCCCGCAGCCGTCTCTGCGCTCAACATAACTGCGTCCGTGCCGTCAAGCACAGCATTCGCTACATCGCTGACTTCGGCCCTTGTTGGTGAGGGGTTGGTGATCATGCTCTCCATCATTTGAGTTGCGGTGATGACTAGCTTATCTGCCTCTCTAGCAAGC
>DAIUEA010000115.1:0-6227 GCA_036845365.1 Limnohabitans sp.
ATCCCTGGTCTAACCCAGTCGTCTTGAACGCCCTCTTTTAAAAGCAAGTCCATTTGACCCAAAACAGCACCACTGTTGCTGAGGGAGCGCTCTCCGTTCAAGTCTTGAGTGGCTTCTTTAAAAATGTTTAAACTTTGCCGCACCTCAATTGCGCTCTCCGATCGTGCAAAATGCGTCATTAAAGAAATTTCCTCTACCTGGTGCATCGCGTTAAGTCTTGTCCAAATAGATCTATATCTTGTAAGGTCAAAGCCGAGCCTATTCATTCCTGAGTTAAGTTTCAAAAATATTCGGTGCCCTTGCTGTGTTTTATGGGCTGCCAACATTTGAATCTGTTCTTCATTGTGTACGGTATGCCAAATGCCCAGGCGAGAGCACAATTCCAGCTCCCTTGGCTCAAACACACCTTCCAGCAATAAGATAGGCCCGCGCCAGCCAAGAGCTCTCAGTTTTTCTGCTTCGCTTATATCTAGCAATGCAAATCCATCTGCACCGCGCAAAGCATCAAACACATTTTCAATTCCGTGACCGTAGGCATTTGCTTTAACTACGGCCCAGACCTTGGCACTTGGGGCCTTAGATTGAATCAATCGCAAATTGTGCTGCAATGCAGAATAATGGATAATACTTAGGATCGGTCTGGACATATAAAAATAGTATGCAGGTCGTGTTATAACCTACAGTATTGAAATTTTAAAATCTTTATTCGTTAAATGTGATTTGATTTATTAAATATTTCATATCCCCTGCTTTTAATTGCCTCCACTCCATAATTTGAAATAGATGCAACGCGGTTTTTACATCATCATGTTGGCCCAGTTTTTCAGCTCCCTGGCTGATAATGCACTATTTGTCGCGGCGGTTGAGCTCCTAAAAGCCAATAACGGGCCCGAATGGACAAGGGCATCTTTGGTTCCTATGTTTGCGCTTTTTTATGTCGTCTTGGCCCCATTTGTTGGCGCCCTCGCTGACTCGCGACCTAAGGGGCTCATCATGTTTGTGAGCAACGGGGTCAAGGTTTTGGGTTGTTTGATGATGCTTTTTGGAGTGTATCCTCTGTTTGCTTATGCCATTGTAGGTTTAGGAGCCGCCGCTTATTCCCCCGCTAAATATGGGCTTTTAACGGAATTACTTCCAACCTCACAGCTTGTCAAAGCAAACGGCTGGATAGAGGGTTTAACGATTGCCTCTATCATTTTAGGGGTGGTGTTGGGTGGGCAACTTATTGGGGGTCCTCTTTCCACTTACTTACTGTCTTTTGATATTCCTGGTTTTGACTCTGGGATTAACACGCCGGCAGAAAGCGCTATTTGTGTTTTAATTTTTGTATACGCGTTAGCTGCTTGGTTTAACTGTCATATTCCTTTAACTTTGGCGGTAATAAGGCCGTTTAAACAAAATTTAGAACACAGTCTCTTCAAGAATTTAGTGGCTTTAGTTAGCGACTTTCGAAGTTGCAATTCTCGTTTATGGAATGATAAGTTAGGACAAATATCACTCTCAACGACAACTCTTTTTTGGGGCGTCAGCGGAAATCTTCGCTACATCGTTTTAGCTTGGAGCGCTGTTGCGTTGAGTTACTCCACTGTTCAGGCGGCCTCTTTGGTTGGAGTGGTCGCCATCGGCACTGCTGTGGGGGCGTTAGTTGCGTCCCTCAAAGCGAGACTTGATCATGCGACTCAAGTTATCCCCCTGGGAATTGCGATGGGACTTTTAGTTTTGGGCATGAACTTTATCACCAACGTGTGGATTGCGATCCCCTTTCTCATTTTTCTAGGTGGGCTGGGTGGATACATGGTTGTCCCAATGAATGCGTTACTCCAGCATAGGGGGCATCACCTAATGGGTGCAGGCAGGTCGATTGCAGTTCAAAACTTCAATGAGCAAGTTTGTATTTTAGTTCTGGGTGGTTTCTATGCCTTTTCCACTGGAATGGGAATGAGTGCATTTGGAGCCATTAGCTGCTTTGGCACTTTAGTCACCGTCATGATGTGGCTTATTTACAGATGGCACGCCTACAATCGCGTTCATCACCGGGCTGAGTTGGCCTCTTTACTGGTCAGCACAAGGCATGATGATTAATTAAGCAGGGCGGGACTTTCAACCAAGCATTTAACTAAGAGCCCTACGCAGGGTCTTTTAGACAAACATCGATTACCTCGATCCAGTGTTGAACGGGAAGGTCTGTACCGCTTTGTAAATGCGCAATACATCCTACATTTGCACTCAATATTGCTTTGGGGTTTAACTCCTTAAGATTCGCAAGCTTTCTGTCTTTAAGCGTGTTTGAGATGTCCGGGTTAAGAACAGAATAAGTACCTGCTGAGCCGCAACATAGATGAGACTCGGCGAGCGAGACCCTAACATCAAAGCCAAGATCTGTCATAAGAGTTTCAACTCCAGCTTTTAGTTTTTGTGCGTGCTGTAAAGTGCAAGGTGGATGGTAAGCTTGCAAGCCTTGTTGACTAATTTTTTGAGGATCTAATTTGCCCTTTAATATCTCGAGCTCTTGTGGCTTATGGGCCATCCATTCTGATAAGTCAACTGTTGCGTTAGACACTTTAAGCGCCTTGGCCGCATAAAGAGGATCGTTGGCGAGCAAATGTCCATACTCCTTCACACTAGCGCCGCAACCAGAGGCCGTCATAATCAAAGCCTGTACGCCCTGATCTAATAAAGGAGCCCATACGTCTATATTTTTTCGCATTTGGTCTAGCGCGGCTGTTTGAGCGTTTAAATGATGAGCAAGCGCTCCACAACACCCGGCACCTTTTGCATAAAGAACTTCGTACCCCACCGCACCAAGCGTTCGAGCAGTCGCTAAGTTAATGTTGGGCGCCATTGCGGGTTGTACGCAACCCGCTAACAATAAAACTCTTTTTTTTGCCTGAGTCAATGGGCCAGAAGCTTGGACAGAGCTTGGTAGATTACTCAATAGATTTACGGATGGAATTTGCGTATTACGGCTTACGCTTTTGCGCTCTGGCACTTTTGACTTTAGGACACTAGGGAGCAGGGGACGAACAAATTGACCTATTCTCATTGCTACACCAAAGAGTGGCGAGGTGAGGCCCAAACGCAATGAGTTTCTTATTATTTTTTGAGTCCATGATCTAGCCACTTTGCTCTCAACAATTTCTCGACCGATGTCTAAAAGTTGTGCGTATTGCACTCCACTTGGACAGGTTGTCTCGCAGTTTCTGCAAGTCAAGCAACGATCCAAATGTAGTTGCGTCTTTTGGGTAGGTTGGGCTCCTTCCATGATCTGTTTGATCAGATAAATACGTCCTCTTGGCCCATCCAACTCGTCTCCCAAAATTTGATAGGTAGGACACGTAGCAGTACAAAACCCACAATGAACGCACTTACGTAAGATACTCTCCGCCTCCTGTCCTTTTTGGGTGTACTTGAACTCGTTTGCTAAGTTTGTTTGCATAAGTGTTTTATTAACCCCAGAGAAGTAATTACTGATTCCTGAGTGTGTTAAATATTCCCGACGGATCAAACTGCTTTTGCAACGCCATTTGAATACGTTGTTGAGTGCTGGGCAATGGGGGAAATACGCCGTCTTCTTTATCAGCGATACCCCCTCGTTGACTCACTCTCCATAAACTTGCGTGCCCCCCCGCCTGAGAAGCCGCTAAGAAAATAGCACTGCTCATCTCAATTGGCGCCCACAACCAGCGCTGACCAGCGTTCCATTCCAAGGTTTGCGGATATAAAACGCCTTGGCTTTCAATTTTTATTTCGGTGGTAACGGGGGGTACTGATAATCTCCACAAGCAATCGTTATCGCTTGGCGGATTGACAAAGAACTCGGCCTTTTGGTTTTTATAACTATTCCACAACTCCTTGGATTCGAACGCAGTGAGCTCCACGGTTTGGATCTTTTCTTGTGCACATTGGTTCAGTAGCCACTTTAAGCCCTCTTTAACGGCGGCCTTTGCACCCTTTAATCTAATAAAAAGCGTTCCTAGGCGAGTTGTGCTGGAATTGAGCGGCGACCAACTGGTGGCACTTATAGGTAAGGCACTTTGCCCCCAAATTGACAGCAGCTGAATGGCTCTTGCTTGATTAACCTCAGCTGAAAAGGTAAGCTCACTTAGCGCTTTGGGCAATACCTTTAGAGATACCTCAGTGATAACGCCAAGCGTACCCCAAGAGCTGCACAAGAGCCTTGACACATCATAGCCCGCTACATTTTTTATTACCTGTCCACCAAAGACTAATTCTTGTGCTCGCCCGTTGATCATTTTTAAGCCCAGCACATAGTCCCTTGCTGCGCCTGTTGCGGCTCTAGAGGGACCACTGAGTCCAGATGCGACTACGCCCCCTATCGTGCTGCGCGAATTAAAATCGGGTGGCTCAAATGCAAGGCATTGCCCCCTCTCATCTAGGGCCGCTTCAACTTCTTTTAGGGTCGTTCCGCTTAAAGCAGTTACGTAAAGCTCACTTGGTTCGTAGTTGAGAATACCTTGCAGTTTTGAGGTGCTTAAGGGAAGGCCTTTTAAAGATGCGCCCCAGAAATCTTTGCTTGCGCCGCCCACGATCCTAAGCGGCGGATAAGGCCGTTCTTCGGTTTTGGACTCTCCCTTCAAATGAAGTGATGCAAGGTGTAGGGCCTCTTTTATTGGCTCTACAATTTCATTCATCATTTTCTTAGGTGCTCTGTATATTTGCTTAGGAGATTAGAATCAAGGCCAGCGAAAATGGGCCGCTATAAAGAGGATTGCCCATTAACAACTTTAACCATTTCAAGGCATTTGTTAGAGTAGCCCCATTCATTATCATACCAACTTACAACTTTCACAAATGTTTTATCTAGTGAGATTCCCGCTTCTGCGTCAAACACACTGGTACATGACTCCCCCCTAAAGTCGGTTGCGACTACTTTGTCCTCTGTATAGCCCAGCACGCCTTTAAGTGCACCTTGACTTTGAGCTTTCATCTCATTACAAATTTCCTCATATGAGGCCTCCTTTGAGAGCTCCACAGTTAAATCTACCACGGATACATCTGAGGTAGGAACTCTAAAAGACATGCCAGTGAGTTTCTTGTTAAGCTCAGGAATAACAACCCCTACCGCCTTTGCAGCACCAGTGGAGCTTGGAATAATGTTCTCCAGTATGCCCCTACCGCCTCGCCAATCTTTATTACTTGGACCATCAACCGTTTTTTGAGTTGCTGTTGCAGCGTGTATGGTGGTCATTAATCCTCTTTTAATTCCCCACTTGTCGTTTAAAACTTTAGCAACCGGAGCCAAGCAATTTGTTGTGCATGACGCGTTTGAAATGACATCTTGACCCTTATACGTCTTGTGGTTCACACCGAAAACAAACATAGGCGTGTCATCTTTTGAAGGAGCTGACATAATGACTTTTTTGGCACCTGCGGCCAAATGCTTTGCAGCGCTTTCATGCGTCAAAAATAAGCCCGTCGCCTCTAAGACCGTATCCGCACCAACCTCTGACCAGGCAAGAGCAGCAGGGTCTCTTTCTGCAGTCAATCGTATTTTGCGGCCATTGACCATTAATGTATTCCCAGTAACTGTAATTTCCCCTTTAAAGCGTCCATGCACACTGTCATACTTCAACATGTAAGCCAAGTAATCTGGCTCTAACAAATCATTGATCCCAACGATTTCAATCTCACTAAAGTTTTCCACTGCGGCGCGAAACACCATCCTGCCGATGCGACCAAAACCGTTGATTCCTAATTTAATTGCCATTTTTTCATCCTTAGACTTATTTGTAGACTTTATTTTTAATATCAGTGCTTTGACATTTTAACCGGGTGTAATTTACACTCCTAACTTGTTTAATTCAGTATCTTATTTTGTTAGAAGTACATCCTCAGCGATCAAAGGTAATTATATTAGCGGCGGGTCGCGGAGAACGAATGCGCCCTCTAACTGATTCTGTACCAAAACCTCTTCTGAAGGTAAAAGGCATACCTTTGCTAACTCACCATTTGCTTGCGTTTGAACGGGCGGGCTATGACAGGGCAGTAATTAACACGGCTTGGCTTGAGCATAAGATTGTTTCTTTTTATTCCAAAAACTCTCTCGACCGAGACCTACTTTTATCAAGTCAAGTGAGTCTTATGTTCTCTAAAGAGGGCGCTGACTTTGGTTTTGCTCTAGAAACGGCTGGGGGAATTCTTCGCGCGATGCCTTACCTTGAAAATACTTTTTGGGCGGTAGCAGGAGACATTTATATTCCTGGCTT
>DAIUEA010000116.1:0-6221 GCA_036845365.1 Limnohabitans sp.
GACCGGTGAATATCCAAAACCCGTTCGAGATTTGTTGGGGGAGATGACTGCGGCGGCCGTGTTGCTGCAGTCAAATATCCGATTTGACGGGGCCTTGATTTTGCAAATATGGGGCGACGGGCCTGTTAAAGTCGCGATGGTTGAGGTCCAACCAGATTTGCGGGTGAGGGCGACGGCTAAAGTGGTCGGCGAGATCTCAGACAACGCGCTCCTGAGTCAGTTGATTAACCTTCATCACAAGGGGCGGTGCTCAATTACGTATGACCCGCAAAACCGACAACGTGGTCAACAGCCCTACCAAGGCGTCGTCCCCCTGGAGCGCGATAACGGCGTCTCCTATGAGCGTTTTAGCGAAATCTTGGAGCAATACATGAGGCGCAGTGAGCAACTTGACACCACCATAGTGTTGGGTGCAGATGATGTGTGTTGTGCCGGAATATTGATCCAAAGAATGCCCATCAAAGGCCTTGATAATTTGGGCGGCGCGCAACTCGTGGTCGAGCAAGATGCGATGGACCGCAATGAGGATTACAACAGAATATCGATATTGACGAGGAGTTTAACCACAGCAGAGTTGCTCAATCTCAAATCTGATGAGATTTTGCATCGCCTTTTTTGGGAGGAGCGGGTGACTCATCTGGTCCCACAACAAGACAGCAGTAGCACCGCTCCTAGAGCACAAGCCACCCCTTACTTTGGCTGTACTTGCTCAAGAGCAAGAGTGGGCACAATGATTCAAGGCCTTGGTTTGGAGGAGGCGCAAAGCATTTTGGCTGAGCGAGAAAAAATTGATGTGAGTTGTGATTTTTGCGGTGCAAACTATTTATTCGACGCAGTCGATACAGCCCAACTCTTTAACAACCAGATACTCCAGCCTCCGGCCCCAGATGTGCTGCAGTAAATGGTTTTTTGCTATGGGTAGTTAAGACTTTTTACCCGAGCTCAAAAAACCAAACAAGGCGTGTTCACATTCGGGATCGCTGCACTTTTCGCAAGCGTAGTTGTACAGGGGTTTGGGAATAGGGCGTAAATTTGCCTGTTCTAGATACTGCTCTAAATCCTGCTTTAAATTCTAGGTCTGTTTTTGAGCGTTCAAAGAGCTGAGAGCCGCTTGAAGTGCGACGGCAAATGCATATCCTGCGTTTTGACAAAGTGCGCCTAAAACTCCTCCCTCCCAGTTGCCACGAATGATTTGAAGGCTCAGACTCTGGGTCTGAGACGCCTCATCTACAGCGACGCGCCACAGGTTCAGTTGGTGCTCATCTTGAGCGGCGAACTCGTTAGGGCTGATTAAAAATAAAACTCTTTGTGTGTCAAGCGAATCTCGTGAGATAAGACTTTTCCAGTGGCTTAAGCACTCCTGTGCTTTGGGGAAACTCTGAATTTGAACACTGCTTTGAAGCCCACTGGCGCTTGTCGCGTGAGTTGAGATGAGTCGCCCGCTCAGGGAGTCTTGAAGGGTTCTCAGTATTTCTTCACGCTCACCGAGCAAATCTATTTGTAGAGTGGGCAAATTTTAAAGGGGTGATTTTATTTGGAAATTTGTACAAAAATCTCATTGGACTTGACCATCCCAAGCTCCCCTCTAGCCCTCTCCTCAACCATCTCTAGGCCTACTTGTAGATCCGTTAGCTCGGCCCTAAGTCGCTCGATTGCAATTTCTTGATTGGCATTTTTTTGAGTTTGAACGACCAGACGTTGGCTCAAGCGCATGACCTCTGGGATGCTTCCCCGCCCAAGCCACAACTGGGCTTGCAAGATAAACAGCAAGCCAATCAGTATGAGCGGTAAGGGGCGAAACATGGAGTGTTAAAGAGGGTGAAACTAAAGCACGTATCTTATCAAGATTAGCGTAAATTGTAAAACGCCGCTCTTCCCGGATACTCCGCAACGTCGCCCAAGTCCTCTTCGATGCGCAGGAGTTGGTTGTATTTGGCCATTCGGTCTGAACGGGACAAGGAACCTGTTTTAATTTGTCCCGCATTTGTTCCAACCGCAATATCAGCGATCGTAGAGTCCTCCGTCTCCCCAGAGCGGTGTGAGATCACGGCGGTGTAGCCCGCACGTTTGGCCATTTCAATCGCCTCAAAGGTCTCTGTTAAAGTGCCAATTTGGTTAATTTTGATTAAAACAGAGTTGGCAACACTTTCCTCAATACCGCGTTTGATGAGTTGTGTGTTGGTTACAAATAGGTCGTCTCCCACGAGCTGCACTTTAGCGCTCAGTTTGTTGGAGATGGTCTTCCACCCAGCCCAGTCATCCTCTGACATGGGGTCCTCAATGCTTATGATTGGGTACTTATCAACCCAGGTCGCAAGCATATCGCTCCACTGCTCAGCATTGAGCGAAAGCCCCTCACCGCTCAAGTGATACATCCCGTCTTTGTAGAACTCACTGGCTGCGCAGTCCAGTCCAATTGCAATTTGTTCACCCGCGGTATAGCCGGCTTGAGCGATTGCCTCTAAGATCATCAGTATGGCCGCCTCGTGGTTATCCACATTGGGTGCAAAACCACCCTCATCCCCAACTGCGGTGCTAATTCCTTTGTCAGCGAGAATTTTCTTCAGGGCATGAAAAATTTCTGTACCGTATCGCAGCGCTTCTCTAAAGCTTGGGGCTCCAACGGGAATAATCATGAACTCTTGGATATCAAGATTGTTGTTGGCGTGAGCGCCTCCGTTGATGACGTTCATCATCGGGACAGGGAGTTGTTTGCTGGCCATGCCGCCAAAATATCTATAAAGCGGTAATCCCGCCTCCTCAGCAGCGGCTTTGGCAACTGCCATTGACACGGCTAGTATGGCATTTGCACCAAGTCGTCCCTTATTGGATGTGCCGTCCAGGGCAATTAGGGTTTTATCTAAAAAGGCCTGTTCGCCTGCGTCTAAACCGAGAATTGCTTCAGCGATTTCGGTGTTGATGTTCTCAACCGCTTTGAGTACGCCTTTGCCCAAATAGCGGTGTTTGTCCCCGTCCCTCAGTTCCACAGCCTCTTTGGTGCCCGTTGAGGCCCCTGAGGGCACAGCAGCCCGACCCATAATTCCGCTCTCTAGTAAAACGTCACACTCTACGGTTGGGTTGCCTCGGCTATCTAAAACTTCTCTGCCCACAATGTCAACAATTGCACTCATGATCTTCTCTCTTGCTTAATAAAAAATTTAAAAATAACTCTTACTGAATTGGGTCAACCATCATTCGAAATGAAGTCAGACCAGCAAAGCTTTGGCTCGTGTACTTGAAATCCATGAGCGCAATTGCAATGCTAAGGATTGAGCCTAAGTTTGGAAATGGTTTTCTAAAAATCCTACCTTTTTAGTCACACGGTCCAGTTCAAGCAAAGTCTCCAACAAGGCTTGCATGTGTTTGAGGGGAACAGCATTGGGTCCATCGCTCATAGCTTGGTCTGGGTTGGGGTGAGTTTCCATGAAAAGACCCGCCACTCCAACTGCAACTGCAGCTCTTGCTAGCACCGGCACCATCTCTCTTTGTCCTCCCGAGGTGGTGCCTTGGCCCCCAGGGAGTTGCACTGAATGAGTTGCATCAAAAACAATGGGCGCGTGTGTCTCGCGCATGATGGCAAGACTCCTCATATCAGATACCAAGTTGTTATATCCAAAGCTTGCCCCTCTCTCGCAGGCCATGAATCGGTTGGTACTTAGTCCCACATCTTTTGCCGCTTGACGGGCTTTATCAACGACGTTTTTCATATCGTGAGGGGCAAGAAACTGTCCTTTTTTTATATTCACTGGTTTGCCGCTTTGGGCTACAGCGTAAATAAAGTCAGTCTGGCGGCAAAGGAAGGCTGGGGTTTGTAAGACATCAACCACTTTACATACAGGCTCAATGTGAGCGATCTCGTGGACGTCCGTGAGTAAGGGAACATCCAGAGATTTCTTGACTCTCGAGAGTATCTCCAGTCCTCTTTGCATCCCCGGACCTCTAAAGGTGGTGCCACTAGAGCGGTTTGCTTTGTCAAAGCTAGATTTAAAAATAAAGGGTATACCAAGCTTGGCCGTAATCTCTTTAAGTGTGCCTGCGGTATCCATTTGTAGCTGCTCTGATTCAACAACACAAGGCCCCGCAATTAAGAAAAATGGGTAGGATAAACCAGCCTTAAATCCGCATAAATCTATGCTTGGGTGGGTGTCATGGGTTGGTGCTGAGTCGGATAGCTGAGTCATCACGCTGCTGCCTTGGAGGGGGTCGGGTTGGGGACGCCGGCGTTCGCGGCTTTACTGGAAACTTCTTTTGTAAAAGTTCCCTCCAAGTCGCGTCTAGCAAGAGCGGCTTTAATGTAGGAGTTAAACAAAGGATGTCCGTCCCATGGAGTTGATTTAAATTCCGGGTGAAACTGTACGCCCATGTACCAGGGATGAATTTCTTGAGGGAGCTCCACAATCTCGGTTAGTTGCTCTCTTTGCGTGATGGCAGAAATTACCAAACCTGATTGCCTGAGTTGGTCCAGGTAATTTACATTGGCCTCATAGCGGTGGCGGTGGCGCTCGGTGACGACGTTGCCGTATATTTGGTGGGCTAAAGTCCCTGGTGCCACATCTGAGGACTGAGCGCCCAGTCGCATAGTGCCCCCTAAGTCAGAGCTTGCAGAGCGAGTTTGAATGGTTCCATCTTTGTTTTTCCACTCTGTGATGAGTGCAATAACCGGATTGACTGTTTCAGGCTCAAACTCAGTGCTGTTGGCATGCTCTAGGTGCGCCCTGTGACGCGCGAATTCAATCGTCGCTACTTGCATACCTAAGCAAATACCTAGATAGGGGATTTTGTTTTCCCGCGCAAATTTTGCCGCTGAAATTTTACCCTCAATGCCTCTTTTGCCAAAACCTCCGGGCACCAAAACCGCATCGTATTGGGTGAGGGTGGAGACGTTCTCATCTGTAATAGTCTCTGAGTCAATGTACTCAATTTTGACTCTTGCGCTGTTGTGAATGCCTGCATGACGAAGCGCTTCATTTAAAGATTTGTAGCTATCAGATAAGTCCACGTATTTACCGACCATCGCCACACTAACCTCAAGGCTTGGGTGCTCTACAGCAAATACCAAATCGTCCCATCTCCTGAGCTCGGCGCTTTGCGTTTTCAATTGAAGCTTGTTGCAAATAAGGTCATCAAGTCCTTGCTCGTGCAGCATGCGTGGCACTTTGTAAATTGTGTCAACATCCCACATGGAGATCACGCCGCTTAAGGTGACATTGCTAAAAAGTGAAATTTTTTCACGTTCCTCTTGGGGAATAGGACGGTCCGCTCTGCATATGAGCGCGTCTGCTTGAATACCAATTTCCCGCAGTTTTTGAGCAGTATGCTGTGTGGGTTTTGTCTTTAGCTCTCCAGCTGCCGCGATCCAGGGGACATAACTCAGGTGGACAAAGGCAGTTTGAGTAGGGCCCATTTTGAGGCTCATTTGACGCACCGCCTCTAAAAAAGGCAGTGACTCGATGTCACCCACTGTCCCACCAATCTCTACAATGGCCACATCCACACCCTGAGGTGTCTCAAAACCCGCTCCGCGTTTGATAAAGTCTTGAATCTCGTTGGTGATATGGGGTATGACTTGGACAGTTTTACCTAAATAATCGCCCCTGCGCTCTTTTTCGAGAACAGATTTGTAGATCTGTCCTGTTGTGAAATTGTTGCTCTTTCTCATACGAGTCGTTATAAAACGCTCATAATGACCCAGATCCAGATCTGTTTCAGCGCCGTCGTCTGTCACAAACACTTCACCGTGTTGGAAGGGCGACATCGTGCCAGGATCTACGTTGATGTAGGGGTCTAACTTGATGAGAGTGACACTGAGTCCTCTGGACTCAAGAATCGCAGCAAGTGAGGCCGAGGCGATGCCCTTTCCAAGAGAGGACACCACGCCGCCTGTGACGAAGACAAATTTGGTCATGTCGAGCTCGGGATTGTTCATGTCCCGGGAGGAGGAAAGAGCAATTATAGGTGTACTCTGGTACATTGCGTTTCATGAAACACTTGAATAATAAACATTTTGTTTTGGGTCTAACTGGTGGTATTGCTTGTTACAAAGCTGCCGAGCTTTGTCGCGCCCTTATTAAAGAAGGTGCCACGGTGCAAGTGGTCATGACCGATGCCGCGTCTCAGTTCATCACGCCTGTGACCATGCAGGCGTTGTCGGACCGACCGGTCTTCAGCTCCCAGTGGGATCCCAGACAAAGCAACAACATGGCCCACATTAACCTCTCAAG
>DAIUEA010000117.1:0-5314 GCA_036845365.1 Limnohabitans sp.
AAGAATCTCATTGGGATCCACTCCCGCAGGCGGCTCAATTCGAATCACGTCGGCCCCAAAGTCAGTTAAAACTCGAACACAGTTGGGACCCGCTCTGACACGGGAAAGGTCCAGTACACGAAACCTTGATAAAGCACTACAGGCTTGAATTTTGGGCATTAAAAATAATTACCTTCACAAAAATAGATCCACAAACAAAAGACCGACTGGGTTTCATGCCCAGCACGCATGTGAGTCGAGCCAGCAACGCATTCGCACATTCAAAAATAAGCCTCTCAAAACCGCCCACATGTCCAGTACCGTTTTGGTGCAATGCGTTTAAAGCAGGTACGGTTTGAGTGCTTAAAATTAGATGAGTCATTTATAAGCCCAAAAATGGTGCGCGACCATAGAGGATAGATAAAACGTCATCTACATTACCCAGGTTGCAATAATCCGCAAAAGTGACCCTCATGCAGATGGCCTCAGCGCCACTTTTTGTTGGCCTAGGGTTTTCTGACAAAAGAAACAGTCTTTTAAGAAGCATTACTAAAATTCACAAAATCATACTTTATCAAAATAGTCCTATTTAAATATATGTAAAAACCCTATAAATATATAAATAGACTTCGAATATATATCTATACTAGCAAGAACTGATCCAATATCAGCCACTACCACACAATCTATTCACCCGTGATGAAATCAGAATTCGTTAAAGCCAGCGACAAGATAAGACACTTAATTGAAAACGATATCAAGGGTGGATCTCTCTTGCCCGGAGACTCCATCGATGAGTCTTTGTTAGAGCGTCAGCACGGTGTCTCTAAGACCCCCATCAGAGAGGCATTGATACAGTTACAAAGCGAGGGTTTAATTACAAGCTTGCCAAGAGGAGGAATGATTGTGGCTAAGATGAGTCTGCAACAGTTGCTTTCTTTGTGGGAACTGTTGGCAGAATTAGAGGGGGTTGCCGCCAAACTCTGTTGTCAACGAATTAGCCCAGACGAACTCCATGAGTTGATCCAAATTCATCATAGCTCTAGGATACATGTGGACACCCAAAATAAAACTGGATGGCAAGAGGTGAATTTGCTGTTTCATGAAGCAATTTATCAAGCAACTCGAAATCCATACCTGCGACAAGAGGTCTTAAGAATACGAACTCGCACTGGGTACTACCGAATGCATGCATTTGGAGCTCTCGGTCAGTTGAATAACTCTTTTAATCAGCATGAAGCTTTAATTCAGGCCCTCCGCGCTAAAAACCCGGAACTAGCTGCTAACACAATGAGTCTACATATGAGACCAGCAACAGATGCAAGTGGTTTGACTAACTTTATCGTAAATATTCCCAAAGAAAGCTTGTCTGCTTGATAGTGCATTGAATCGGAGGGCAGACAACTTTTTCTTTGCTTGTGAGGTTGAAGACTTCAAACTCTAAATATCTTTTAATTGGTCCACAAACTGCCCAAAGATTTAAGGCTATTCAAGTTATTTAGCTTACTGAAAAGCAAATCAGCATTGATTTGAGAATCCTTAGCGTTGGTTTGAAAAACTTTCAAGCATTCCATGAATTTCGTTTTGAGCTCGTCCATCGTTAGGGGATTTTTTGAATTCCCTTTTGCAAATCGAATTTCTCCTGAGTCGAGTAGCTTATTATTAACCAACTCAATAACTACTCGGTCAGAGTAGGAAAAGGCAGGCTCGATTGGGCATGAAAGATCTGTAATTTCAATCTTAACTTTTGAAAAGATTGCCTGAACTTGAGGACGTTGCACAAACTCGTCAGTTAACTCATTCAGACCAACCCTTTGCTCCAACAAGGCACAAGCAATTGCAAACTCCAGACTAAATTTAGCCTCAAGCCCGGTCTGCGGGGTGTGGTTACGAAGCATACTGGCTTGTGCTTTACCAATGGTTGCTGTGATTTTTTTGATTTCGTCTAATTTAACATCGTGTTTTTTCATTAAATCTAGGATTGCATCAATCGAGCGGTGACCTGAGTAACAAACTGGGTACTGTTTGATACACAAACCTGCACCGACAATATGCAAATTTTTACCGATAGGTTCTGCGGAGCTGCTCAAGTTCACTAAGTTATTCGGAGACAGCGCATATAAAAAACCCGCAGGATGCTCAAAAATATCAGAAGACGCGGTCAAGCCTGCCTGTGCCAAGCGGACTGCTTCTATCGCGTTCGCCGCAGCCCGTCCCGCATGAAGTGGCTTAGTCATAGATCCAAAATTAGCAACTAAACCGCTCGCCATACTCGCCGCTATAGAAAGGGCTGTACAAGCTGTTTGAGGATCTAATTTTCTAATCCGAGCAATAGCCGCCGCCGCTCCAACCGTTCCCATCACACCAGTTGGGTGCCAACCCTTGATGTGATATTGATCGGGCTCTTTGGCAATAAGATGAGCCCAGACCTCGTAGCCTACCAAGTAAGCTTCTAAAGCCTCACGTCCAGAAACGCCGCAAAGGTGTCCCTCTGCCAAAATAGCAGGTACCAGCACTGTGCTGGGGTGACCTGATAACGCCACATCATCAAAATCGAGTGCATGTGCAGAAGTGCCGCTAATACAAGCCGCAAATTGGCTGGACATTAAAGCGCCCGAAAAGGGTACAGGTGCCTCCTTAAGGGAAGAGGCGAATTGACCGTAATGATTTACAAGTATGTTGACCACGGGCTCACTGGAGCCAGCAAACATGGTCGCAACTGTGTCAATAAATCCTGTTTTAGCTATCTCTAAAGCTACCTCTTTTTCGGGGTGATCGATAGGTTGGGTTGCAAAAAGTCCCAAAGAATGTGTGAGTGTGTTCATGAATATGTTTTTTAGTAAGATCTAGGCAACTCGAGAATGTGCTCAGCAATGTAGCTAAGAACCAAATTAGTGGATATGGGAGCTATTTGGAAGAGGCGGTTTTCTCGCCATTTTCGTTCAACATCATACTCACTTGCAAAACCAAAACCGCCGTGAGTTTGAAGGCAAGCCTCAGCCGCCTTCCAAGAGGCTTCAGAGGCCAGCAATTTACCCATGTTAGCATCATCACCGCAAGGTAAATTGGCAGTAAAAAGCGCAGCTGCGCGTCTCAAAATTAAATCAGCAGCTTGAGTTTCCGCGTAAGCACGGGCAACGGGAAAAGCAATTCCTTGATTCTGTCCAATGGCACGATCAAAAACAAATCTCTCATTGGCATAGTCCACACTCTTTTTGGTGAACCACCGCGCATCTCCAATTGCCTCAGCCGAGACCAAGATGCGCTCTGCGTTCATGCCGTCTAAGATATATCTCAACCCCCTGCCCTCCTCACCAATTAAACTGGAGGCCGGAACTCTAACATCGCTGAAGAACACCTCAGTGGCATTGTGGTTGACCATCGCTTTAAGGGGTTTTATCTCCATTCCCTTACCCAAACACTCACGAATATCAATCAAAAATACGGACAAACCTTCGCTTTTCTTTTTGACCTGCTCAATCGGAGTGGTTCTTGCCAGCAGCAACATTAAATCAGAGTGCAAAGCACGGGAAGTCCATACTTTTTGACCATTAATGATATAGTGATCTGCGCTTCGCACGGCGCGTGTTTTGAGTTTGGTTGTATCTGTGCCAGTTGTGGGCTCAGTGACTCCAAAGGCTTGGAGTCTTAACTCACCGCTGGCGATTTTGGGTAAATAAAGAGATTTTTGAGCAGGGCTGCCGTGCCGCAAAAGTGTTCCCATGATGTACATCTGGGCATGACATGCACCCGCGTTGCAACCACTGGCATGTATCTCCTCCAAGATAGCCGCAGCCGCACGAAGCGGCATACCTGAGCCTCCGTATTCCTCAGGGATTAGAGCTGCCAAGTAACCAGACTCTGTCAAAGTCTTTACGAACTCAGTAGGGTAGGCGGATCTTTCCTCCAAATCACGCCAATATTTACCGGGGAAATTTGCACATATAGCGCGAATACTCTCTCTTATCTCTACAAAATCTTCACCCAATGCGATATGCAGGGATTCTGGGATTGGGTTATGTTTCATGGGAATATCGGTTCAAGCAAGTAAGGTCAGGATTCAAATCTAAGGCTCTATAGGAAGATGATCTAAGAGCCTGTAAATTTAGGCGATCTTTTCTCATTAAAAGCCAAAACACCCTCTACCCTGTCTTTTGTGTCAATTAAATGATTATAGGATTCAACCTCAAATCTAAAGGCTGTTTTCAGCTCCATTTGAGATCCGTAGCGTATTGATTTTTTAACTTGTCGAACCGATAGAGGAGCGTTGTTGGCAATTACTTTTGCTGTGTTTAAAGCTGCTTCAAGAACTTTATCCGCATCAAATAACTCGTTAACGAGCCCCCATTGATAAGCGTTTTCAGCGCTAAAGGGTTTACCAGTGAGAATAATCTCTTTTGCCCTCCTGTCCCCGACTGCGCGAGGCAAATTTTGCGTACCCCCTGCTCCAGGCATGATACCAATGGTTACCTCAGTTAACGCAAAACGAGCCGCCTTGCTCGCATAAATGAAGTCGCAACTCAGCGCCATCTCCAAACCACCCGCGTAAGCATGTCCGTTGACTGCAGCGATCAGCGGTATCGGTAAATCCGTCATCTCCCAGTAGTGTCGCTCGAAGATTTCGTGCTGGCGCTTCCACTGATCTTTGGTCATACCGTTGCGCTCTTTTAGGTCTCCTCCACCGCAAAATATCTTTGGTCCTGCCCCTGTTAAAACCGCGCATCTGATTGGGCCAGGGTCTTCAGTAATATCACGCCATAAATCGTAAAGCTCTTGACCCATCAAAGTATTAAAAGCATTACCAACTTGCGGACGATTAAGCGTAATGAGGAGCACATGATCTTCTACTTGCTGGATCAATATAGTTTGATATTTTTTTTCAAGATTCATTGCTGTTCTTCCTAAAGTATGTATTTGTATGCTCTCCAAGCTTTGGAGGGGGGGTTTGAATTTGCGGGCGCTGCCCATCAAAACTTATAGGCAATCCAATAAAAGACATCGCTGAATTGGGGATATTTTGAACAATACCCAGCGCTTTCGTTTGAGGGTGGTGAATCATTTGTTCAATATTTTGCACGGGAGAGGCTGGAATTCCAAAAGCCTCACAAGCTACTAACCACTCTTGGGTTGACTTTTGTGCAATTAGGCCATCAATTAAAGCGTACAGTTTGCTTGAATTTGCGACTCGACTTGGATTGTCTATAAAATCAGAGTCTGTAGGCCATTCAGGGTGACCAAGCATTTTGCAAAGTGCAAGAAAAAGAGCGTCACTACCGGCAGCAATGACGATCTCCCCATCCGTAGTTGCGTAAGCTTTATACGGCACGATGCCTTT